>MTNE01000034.1 GCA_002011355.1 Thermoplasmatales archaeon JdFR-43
TTATGCATCTTCGGATTTTTATCATAGATACCATCAACATCCATCAGAAAAATCACTTTTTCTGGCTCAAATTTCTGGGCAAGATATGAGATAATTTGATCGCCTGACAGAATATCGATGCCTTTATCTTTTGCAATGGCAACGTCTCCAAAAAGCACGGGAATAAAATCTCTTGCAATAAATTCCTCAATTACTTTAATCCATCCATCAACTATCTGTCCATCGTTTATAATGAAAATCGATGAGGGACTGATTGAAAATGCAGGCAGATTTGTGTTCAGAAAAATTTCGATAATCTTTTTATTAAGTTCCAGCATTGCCTGATGCGTTTTGCTCACGCCACCCATATTTTCTTTTTTCAGCCCTTCTCTTATTTTATATTCCTTTGCTAAGGGATGTCCAAAGCTTCCTCCGCCATGCACGAGCAGAAATTTCTTTTCTGGGTAAAAGGCGGCAATTTCCTCAGCAATTTGTTTAACAACACCTTCATTAAATGAGAATGGCTCGTTTTTATTGCATATCACACTTCCGCCAAGTTTAATTATAATCATTTTACTATAACTTCCGCCTCTTTCTCTCCTGCTTCAATTACAACATATGCCCCATTTTCAATTTTTTCAATATCTATGCCGTCCACGCAAACTATGCCAGCGAGAATTGCTCCTGTAGCAACGATTGTTTCTGTTTCCTTATTTATTATCGCTTTTGGTGCTACTCCATTTTTCTTTAAGCCATATATGACATAGCTTCCAACTGTAGAACCCTTACCATATGGAAATACGAGGATTTTGTCTTTAACGCATTTTCCTTCGAGCTCATGCCCCTTTTCTATTACAATGCCCGTCTTCATGTCTATGCCGCCATAAAAGCCTATTGGCTCTTTACTCACCAACGCCTCTCCTTCAGCNTTTCCNGGATATATGGTACGAGCTTTCATTTTATCCCTCCAGCAAATCCTCCATACTTTTGAAAACAACCTTTTGCTTGCAGAAGCCCGGCAAATAATGAGCCGCCTTGCCAGAATTTACAGCCGTGGTGTTAAATAAATTTTCAATAGGTGAAACAACCATGCATGTATCGGCAATAATTTTTCCTCCTGCCTGATTTATCCTTTCATCCAGCCCCATTCTCTCTGCGATCTCTTTTACAGCCCTGGAAGTACAAATCCAGAAGGGCTTCTTTGTCTTCTTTCCTTCAACAAGTCTTGCTATCTTAACTATTTCGTTCAATGAAGCGTGTGGACAGCCAAAAATTATTATATCTGGCTCATCTCCTGTATTTAGCTTATCATATGTTTCCTTTAACTCTTTGTCTCCGAATTCAATTTTTTCCAAGCCATCAATGCTTACTTCTTTTGCTTCNGGNGTTATGCCTTCAACATGATATAANGCTACAGCGCCACTCGCTGCCATTGCTGCGCCCAAGGCCTTCAAATCGTCAACATCAGCATCTTTTATACCTTGGAAATAAGGAATATTTTTCTTTACTTCTTTGCCTATNTAATATCCCATNGCNGCAAAATCNGTACTTGTTTTCAATTCAACTTTAACATCAACTATCATATGTGGCTGCCTGTTTTCATCCAAATGCAAGCCGTAATATGGTGTGAAGCCTGTTATGGCAGCAGCTAAAGCAGATGGACCTCCTTCTCTATTGGTTCTTGCCCCTATAACAGAATTGGCAAAAGATACGGCAGACGATTCGCTCCAAGCAATATGTTGCCTATATCTAGGTAAATTTCCAGCCAAATAAGGAGTGCATGTTGCTGATATAACTATGCCCATTTTCTTAAAGGCTTCTATAATTGCAGTCTGCTTTTTCGCAAATTCTTCACTTATCCCCATCTCTTTCCAGTTTTCCAGGTCCATGCCTGCTGGATTGAGAAAAGTTAAAACTCTAACTCTCGCCTCCTTTGCAATATCTTCCAAAAATTCAAGACCTGCGTCGCCTATGCTCTTATAAGAAACACCCGCCACCTGGACAGAAGCAACAGGAATCATTTTTTCTGCATTATAAATGTCTCCAAGCCTTACCAGCAAGCGCATCATCCTTGAAACAACTCCTCCATACTCACCATCTAACATCTTTTCCTGTTCTGGAGTGAGATACATGAAAGTAAAAGGACGGATTCATTAAAAATATTTTGGCCTTTGAAAGATTTAAAAAATGATATGATACCTAATTGTTATTTTGCAAATCCAATGAATTAATGCTTTTATTGTCTTATTTTTACAGGAGTAAAAATTGTACCACTTATTCTTACATTGTTTAAAGCAATCCTTTTATACAATTTTTCATTTATCTCTTCATGAAAAAGTTCATAGTTATATTTTTGGCATTTATTATGCTTAGCATTACAACAGCAAATGAAACTTTTAATGAGGGAAATAAAGCAAAGCTTGCAGAAAATGCCGTGTCAAACGGCAGCTTTATTGTCCAATGGGAAAAGAGTTATGGCAAATTATGGTGGTGGTCTGCTAGATATGAAGGACCGCAGCCGGTTGGGGATGCTGATAACGATGGCAAAAATGAGTTGCTTATTGGCGGCAGAGATCCTTTTATGAGAGTGATGAAATATGATGAGAACAAAGGAATGTACTATGAAGCTGCAAAACTTATTGATCCAGTTTTTGGCGTAGGTTATGGAATATGGGTAAAAATAGGGGATAACTGGCATCGCCTTCCTCAGCCTTTCGGCTCTGCAACAGGCTTTGGTATAGCAGACATAGACAATGATGGCAAGAACGAGATAGGCGTTGCGTGGGGACGTCATTTCTCTGCCTTTAAATGGAACGGAAATCGGTATAAGCTGATGGGAAGATACATTATAATTGGAAAGGAGCAGTGGGGAACCACTTTGGATTGCATTATTGGCGATTATGATAATGATGGGGAAAATGAAGTTATTGTAACGGGAGGATATGAAAATGAGGCATCATTGATAGCGATCAAATGGGATGGAAATGAATTTGTTAAGGAAGCGGAATGGGGTCATGATTCAATTTATTTCCCNTGGATAGCAGATGTTGATAACGATGGAAAAAATGAAGTTATAGTTGGACATGGAAGAGATTTGGTTGTCTTAAAATGGAATGGAAATGAATTTGTAAGTCATNTGATAGATGAATTTGACTATCAGGTATTTGGGTGCGTAGCCAAAGACAGTAATGGGGACGGCGTAAATGAAATACATGTAACATTCTGGGCTCCTCGCCTATGCATATACAGATGGAATGGTAGCAGCTATGAAAAAATATTTGATAAAACATGGAATGGGGAGGAGGCCACAATAGAGGCAATTGATGTTGGAGATGTTGATAATGATGGCAAAGCAGAAGTATGCGTAGGCACAGATAAAGTGCATATACTGGAATGGAATGGAAGTAGCTATAATGAAGAATATCTCATAGATGAAACTTATGGCTTGCTCGCCGTAACATGCGTTGGCGATTTCGATAACGATGGCATGTTGGAAATAAATGCAGGGGCAGTTGGAGTGAGAGATGAACAGGATTACAAAGCGTGGATATTTAAATATATGGAATGATAAAGAGAATCTAGACTATTCTTTCATTTAAACTTTTTATATACAATTTCTTATAACACTGTGCAGCGAGATGAAATAAAAGTGGCTGTTCTTCAAATGGAGGGGACAAATTGTGAGTATGAAAGCTATCTGGCTTTCAAACAGCTGGNAGTGAAGCCGNAATTCGTTCATCTTAAAGAATTTGAAAAAGGGAAAAAGGATGTCTTTAGTTACCAATGCATTTTTCTGCCAGGCGGCTTTTCAGCCGGCGATTATGTGAGGGCAGGGGCAATTTTTGCAGCTCGCCTCAAGGCAAATTTATTTAAACAACTCAAAAAATTTGTCGAAGATGGCTATGTTATCGCTGGAGTGTGCAACGGTTTTCAGATATTGATTGAATTGGGCTTTTTGCCAGCGTTAAATGGAATAAGTAATGAACCTGAGGCATGTCTGGCAACAAATGATTCAAACAGGTTTGAATGCCGGCAAACATTAATTAAACATGAGAAAAGTAAATGCAAACTTACAAGAAATATTCCAGAAGGAAAAATATGTCTGATACCCAGTGCTCATATGGAAGGAAAGTTGGTTTTTAAAGACGAGGAATATGCAGCAGAAGTAAATGAGAAACAGGTTGTTTTCAGATATGTTGACAAAAATGGAAATTTAGCTGGCTATCCATGGAATCCAAATGGCTCTTATGCCAACATAGCTGGAATATGCAATAATGAGGGCAATGTGCTTGGAATGATGCCTCATCCAGAAAGAGCTTTTCACGAATGGCAAAATATAGGGTGGCATGGAAATGATGGCAGGGGAGTTTTTGAAGGAATAATAAGATATATAGAGGAAAAATGGTGACAGTTGCTAAAGTAGAGGTTCTGGAAGATAAGGGCATCATAAGNGATTTGAAGGAGGCAAATAAAATTTATAATAAGGGATGCTTTGGAAAATTTAACGGGAAGCTAAAACTTACTTTAATTGAAACCTGCTATTTATTGGAAAAGGATAAGGTAAGGGTAGAGATAGATGGTAAAAAAGCGGATTTGAAGGAATTTATGGATTATTCTTTAAAATTTATTCCAGATTTTGAAATAAAATATCTGGTTTACAGGGATTTGAGGGAAAGAGGATATGTTGTAAAGGAGGGGAATGATTTTATTTTATATGAACGAGGTAAAAGACCACCAGCAGAGCCAGCTTTTACAGTAAAAGCAATATCGGAAAGAGCAAAATTTAAGATAAAAGAAATAGATGAATTTATTGAGGATACANAGAATAAATTAATCATCGGCATCGTTGATGAAGAAGGAGATTTAACTTATTATATTGCCAAATTTTTCAGACTGAAGGGGAAATTGAAAGAAAGAAATTATGCAGGGGAAATTGTTTTGCTGAATGATAGATGCATTGTATGGGATNNANAATTAATGAAAATGTTAAGGGAAGATTTTATCGGAAGAGAATTTGGCAAGTATACCCAGCTTTCTTTAATGGAGGCAGCATATGTTGCATCAAAGGGTGCAAAAATAGTAAAGGATGGCAAAAAATTGAGTNTCAAAAAATTTATTCAGCATGCCAAAAAAATACAGCCAGATATTGAAAATAGGCTCAAAGCATATATGGATTTGAGGAAATTAAATTTGCTACCAAAAACCGGCTTCAAATTTGGNTCTCACTTTAGAGTATATGATGGTAGCCCAGAAGAAGGGCATGCCCCCTATCTAATACATGTTGTTAATAGCGATTATGAGGCTACGTGGGCAGAAATAAGCAGAGCTGTTAGGCTGGCGCATTCTGTCAAAAAAGAAATGATATTTTGCATGATTGAGGATGAGAGAATAAAATATATAAGATTGAAAAGAATTACGCCGTAATGAAAAAAATAGCGGTGGTGGCTATTGTCCTCTTCCTTTTTCTTGGAATGGAAGCGAAAACTGAAAAAAGCGATAAAGAAGAAATAAAAATTGCACTTTATGATTCAATATCTCCTTCTGTGTATTTGCTGGAGAAATCNTTCCAATACGCATGGTATGATAACGGCACAAAATATGAGATGAAAGTGAAAAGAATAGACTTTAAAGACGTTATAAATGGCAGCCTGCAAAATTATGATGTTCTCGTTATAGGGGCAAGCGGCAGACAGTATTTTCATGGCTTAAGCAAAAAATGGAGAGAGAATGTGAAGAGTTTCGTTGCTAGTGGCGGGGGCTATGTTGGTATATGTGGAGGTGCAAATATAGCATCAAAAGGTTACGAGCATCCAAAACACTGGCTAGATTTCATTATAAGTAAATCTGCCCTAGGTTTCATAGATGCATACGTAAATGATGATCAAGATGAAGAATGGCAGTACTTGTGGAAAGAAGGCGGAAGAACCAATATCCCGATAAAAAATGAAATTCTTGGAAACGAAATTTTTGCAGGAGAAAAATATCGCTATATCACGTATGGAGGAGGTCCTGGCCTATATGGAATGGAGAAAGCAAAGCCGTTGGCAATATATATGGAAGAGCCAATGGATGTTGCGCCTTTACATTACTGGATATGGCTTGGNAAATGGATCCCATACAAGACAATAAAAACGGATATAAAGGGATATTAT
Source organism: Thermoplasmatales archaeon JdFR-43 (assembly GCA_002011355.1). Taxonomy (GTDB): domain Archaea; phylum Thermoplasmatota; class E2; order UBA202; family JdFR-43; genus JdFR-43. The sequence continues at coordinate 6,132 of MTNE01000034.1, forward strand.
TCTGCGGCGGAAGCAACATATGGAAAAGGAAAAGTAGTCATCTTTGGTATGCATCCTGAAATACCTCCTCGCTTTAATGGGAGTGTGGAGGAATTTTTTGGCTTATCAATATACGGCGTTCCCCGCTATGTATATTCATGGAAGGGTGGAGAACAAAAGAACATGAGTTATAACTGGTGGATTACAAGACGAAGTATAGCTTATGTATGTAATTTGCCTTTGCCGCCGGCAGAGGAGCTATTCGTTTATTTGCAACCCTTGCAGGATGNAGTATTGGAAGCATATGCTGAAAATGCAGAGAGAGTGGAATTCTATGTCGATGGCAAATTTTTTGCTTTGGACGATACACCCCCATTTAGAATAAATTTTGATTTAAAAGGAGAACATGTTGTTAGGGTGATAGCCTATCGTAATAAGGCAGAGGCATGGGACGAAAGAGTTATAGAATCATAAAATGATTGCTCGATGTTTCCCACACAAAAAATCATCCTACGAATATAGCTTATTAAGTATAGAGAAAATTTAATAAATGTAAGCAAATTATCTTTTGCCGTTGTTGATAGTGATAAAATGTATCTAATCATAGTTGGAGCAGGAGAAATAGGCGAAAAATTGATAAATCTCGCCCTCAAAAACAAGGATGATGTCATTGTCATTGAAAAAAATAAGGAAAAATGCGATGAAATATCTAAAAAATACGATGTCATCGTTATAAATGCGGATGCAACAGAAAAGGAAACATTGATGGAAGCGGGAGCAGATAATGCTGATGCTCTAATTGCAACAGCAGATGATGCAACAAATTTGCTTGTTATTTCTCTGGCAAAATCTATAGGGATACCATCCCTTGTTTCACTGGTAAATAATGAGGAGAATAAGCCAATGTTTATTGAAAAGGGGGTTAATATAGTTGGAAATCCTGCTGCCATCACAGCAGAATACCTTTACAGGGCCGTACAGCGCCCAATGGTAAAGGATTTTATGACTTTGGGCAATAAAGCAGAAATTTTTAAGATAATAATTCCTGCTGATTCAAAGGTTGTTGGTAAGCCTGTTGGAAGTATTAAACTGCCAAGAGGAGTAAATATAATAGCAATTGAAAGAAACTCTGAAATAATAATACCTGCTCCTGAAAGCGTATTTAGAGCTGGAGACGTGGTTACTTTACTTGCAAGAAAGGATAAAATAGATAAAACAATGGGTGTTTTCTTTGAGAAGTAAATGAAGAACCTGAAAATTGTCTTAAGGGACACGGGGGCTGTTCTAATTGCTGTTGGAGTTATAACATTATTTGTAAATTTTATCTCAGTAGCGTTTAGAGAATTTGAGGCAGTTAAATGGATTGTTTTAACATCCCTGATCTTTTTATTTATAGGAGGTATTTTCAGAGGTATCGGAAGATGCAGTGATGAGCCGAAAATAAGACATGCAATGATAACTGCAGCCCTCTCATGGCTTATAATATCTCTAGTTTCATCCATTCCTTTTTATTACATAACAAAACTTGATTTTCTCTCAGCATTTTTTGAATCTGTTGCAGGATGGACTGGCACTGGCTTAACAATGATTGCAGAGCCAAGTAAATTAACCCATACCATTCAATTCTGGAGGAGCTTTATACAATGGATCGGAGGAGTGGGAGTAATTGTTTTAACCCTCGTGGTGCTTGCTAGGCCTGGTGCAGGCTCCTTCACTTTATATCGATCTGAGGCAAGGGAAGAGAAGATTCATCCAAGTATTATATCAACTGTGAAAACAATATGGTGGATTTTTCTTCTTTATACTGCCATTGCTATTATAGTCCTGTTTATTTCTGGCATGCCATGGTGGGAGGCAATAAACCATGCAATGACTGGCTTGGCTACAGGAGGATTTTCAATAACAGATGATAGCATGGCATCATATGCTACAAGCATTCAAATTTTACTTCTGCCTTTAATGATTGCTGGTGCCATAGCATTTTCAACCCATTATGAACTGCTGAAAGGAAGAATAAAAAATTTTTTNAAAGATGGACAAACGCAGGCATTGCTTTTCCTGGTTTTCGCTGGCTCTCTCCTACTCGCATACTTTAACATGAATGATGGCATCTATAGCAACTTTTTAGCATCCTTCAAGTTCTCAGCATTCCAATTTGTCTCCGCCCTTACATGCACTGGTTTCGCAACAGCCAACGTCGCCATATGGAGTGGAGAAGCAAAAATTTTGTTATCTCTGGCAATGATTGCAGGCGGAGCAGCTGGATCGACAGCAGGAGGAATAAAACTATTCAGAGTGATTTTACTGACAAAAGGAGTGGGATGGAAAATCAGGAGGATATTTTTACCTGCTAAAAGCACTTTTCCTCACAAAATTGCGGGTAGAGTTCTTGGAAGGGAGCAAGCGATTGAAGAGTTAAGTGATGCAGCAGTTGTGTCTTTTCTCTGGGTTATTCTACTTCTCATTGGCATTTTTGTTATTTTGCACACCACTCATGCCTCCTTAGAAAATGCAATTTTTGAAGTATGCTCTGCCCAAGGCAATGTAGGTCTCAGCACAGGCATAACAAGTTTGGATATGGATCCAATAGCAAAATTCATGCTCATTCTAAATATGTGGGTGGGAAGACTTGAAATAATTCCAATTCTTGTTTTACTGAGGGCAATAATAAAAGGAGGAAAGATATTTTAAATCAGTCTTTCAGCAATTAAATTGGCTGAATCGGCAGCGCAATTTACGCCCACGCCTTTAGATGCAACACAATCCCCCGCAATATAAAGATTTTTTACTGGCGTTGTCACATCAGGCTTTTCATTATCTATTGTTTTAGCCACGCCATCCAAATGCCAGATTGCTGCATGAATGCTCCATTCCATATGTTTTTCGTAATCAGGAGCAAGCTTTTTCAGATTTTTTTCTATTATTTCCTTCAGCTCCATCACCTTTTTCCTTTTCTTTGCCTCATCTGGCGTGCAAATTGCATAACTCTGCACCAGATATTTTCCTCTTGGCGTCACACCGCTTTCATAATTCATTTTGAAATCAATCATTCCAACAACATCATTTCCTTCAAAANCAACATTNCTTTCAATAAAAACAAAGGATTTGTTGAGNAGATTNTTATTCAACTTGTTCAAAGCATGATATGAAACTAGGCTTCCTGTAGGCTTCAAATTTTTTACATATTCAATCCATTCCTCCGGAAATTCCTTCTCATCTGCTATGGTAAAAATATGCTGAACCGGCAGGGTGGAAATGACAACATCATATTCCTTTTCCTTTCTTTTTATTCTTATTCCTTTTGCAACACCATCCTCAATTATTATTTTATTCACCTTCTGCCCCAGATAAATTTTTCCTCCATTTTTTTCAATGTATTCTGCCATTGCTTCAGCTATACTGTTTAGTCCACCATATGGATAAACAACTGGGTCTCCTCCCAGCAATTCACGCTGAGCGAAGAAAGTTTCGCCTGCTGAAATTCTGGATAAATCATTTACTGTGGTTATTAAGCGAGGAAAGAGTTCAAGTATGAGTTTCAATTTTCCTCTTCCATATTTTTTTATCATCTCCTCCATCGATATTTTTTTCATCTCCTCGATTTTTGATTTTCTTGTGAATAGAAGCTGTAAAATGCGAGGCAGAATGGCAAATTTATCTTTTGCTTTTAAAATTGGGTAATCAATTTTATCTCCAATGAAACCGAGCCGTGAGCCGATGAAATTTAATTCTATGCCGAGTTGCCTCAGCAATCTTACACATGCCCCCTTTCTGCCTCCGCCTATCAGATGAAAACCAAGATCAACTTTATAGTCAGCAGCAAGATTATAAATCTGTTGCAAATCGGGCGAAGTTGCAACAATCTTCATTTCAAATTTCTTGAGTAAGTTTTCATATCCTTCCTGTATTTTACATGATAATGCTCTTCCCCCAAGCAATTCCTCTTTTTCATATACATCAACGCTCCAGCCATTTTTAATTAGCAAAGATGCTGTTGCTAAACCACCTATGCCCGCGCCTATTACACAAACTTTCATTTTCACATCTCCGGCTGGAAAAGTTTTACGCCAGTTAGAGGTGTGAAGACAATATACCAAGCTATAGGCAAAGCCACTAAGATAAATGAAATTAGGCCAATTTTACTTATCAACATTATTGGCACAATTGAATATCTTGTGAATGCTGCAGATGCAATGAGCTTCCTTATCCTTGCCCTGTCAAATTCTTCAAGCCATAGCAATCGTATTTCAATTAAAATAACGATGGCAATCAAAAGGAATAGAAGGACAAGCTGCCATATGTAGTAATCGAGGCCATAGATGAATGGAATGAATATTAAGGATGCTGAAAAGAGGCGAATTCCTATACCAAATACCTTAAAATGCCATGGAATGAAAATTTTGTTGCCATCTACTTTTACTCCNGCTGTTAAAGCAATGTTCTTCACACCCATAATGAAGTCGTGGTCTGCATCCTTTACGCCTCCTTCAACAGCGTTCATATGCAGTGTTTGATTGAAAGTCAAAAGAAATATTATCCATGTTAGCAAAGTTGGACAGGCAAAAGCCAGTGCGCCAAATAGGAAAACGAGTGACATTGAAATGGCAACTAAAAAATCGGAGCCAGCAATTTTCTTACCATATAG
>MTNE01000158.1 GCA_002011355.1 Thermoplasmatales archaeon JdFR-43
TAAAAGAAGAAGTGGAAGTTCTTGAGATAGGGGAAGAAATAGAGGAAGGAGAAGTGGAAATTGAAGAAGAACTGCCAGAATGGGAGGCGATTGAAGAGGAAGTGTACAAACAAGGCGATTACACTTTATACACTAAAGAAGTTGTTTTGAGAGGNGGAAGAAAGCAGAGAATATATTTCTTCAGCAAAAAGCAGCCAGAAAATGCCACACCATGTCCATTGCCAGAAGGTTATGAAGTAAAAGTAAACGAGAAAACTGGATTACCATTTTTGAAGAAGAAAAATAATGCTTGAAGAATTAAACTATAATTTGCCGAAAGAAAGAATAGCACAGGAGCCTACGTTACCAAGAGATCACTGCAACCTTTTAGTTCTTAGGGATGATGAAATAGAGCATAAAAAATTCTACCAGATTGTTGAATATCTGAACGAAGGAGATGTTATTGTTATGAACGATTCCAGAGTAATGAAGGTAAGACTTATAGCGAGGAAAGAAACAGGAGGAAAACTTGATATTCTAGTTATAGGAAAGAAAGGAGAAAATTATGAATGTTTGATAAAGGGGAAATACAAGGAAAGGACGAAATTCTTTTTAGACGGCCATGAATGNAAGATTTTGCAAAAAATTGAAGGAAGATGCTTGGTTTCAATTCCTCTCTCCTTTGATGAAATAGAAAAAATTGGGAAAATGCCTACACCGCCCTATATCAAAAAAGAGGTTGAAAACGAGGAGTGGTATCAGACAGTTTTTGCAAAGGAAAAAGGCTCTATAGCTGCTCCTACAGCTGGCTTGCATTTTACTGAAGAATTGATGAAAAAGATAAGGGCGAAAGGCGTGGAGATTGTGTTCATAACCCTGCATGTGGGGTTGGCAACNTTTATGCCTGTAGAGAGGGTAAAGAAAGAAAAGGAATATTATTGCATAAGCCAGGAAGCTGCAGAGAAAATAAATGGTGCGGAAGGCAAAGTTATTGCGGTGGGAACAACAACTGTCAAAGCTTTGGAAAGCTCTTCCAGAAATGGCAGAGTCATTGCTTCATCAGGCTGGAGCAATTTATTTATCTCCCCCGGCTATAAATTTCAGTCTCCAATAAATGGTATGATAACAAATTTCCATATGCCAAAGTCTTCTCCTTTACTTCTAACGACTGCATTTGGGGGGATAAAAAGGGTAATGAAGGCATATGAGGAAGCATTGAAAAGAGATTACAAATTTTTGAGTTTTGGGGATGCTATGCTGATATTAAAATGTTCGAAATAATTGCTGAAAAGGGAAGGGCAAGAGCAGGCATAATAAAGATGGGTAATGTTACTCTTGANACNCCNNTCTTTCTACCTGTTGCAACAAAAGCATGTATAAAAACTATTACTCCAGGTGAAGCAAAAGAAGTGGGGTGCAAAGCAATAATTGTAAACGCCCTTCATATCTACAGAAAGGCATATGACATTGTATGCAGAGCAGGGTTACATAAATTCATGAGNTGGGATGGAATAATTTTNACTGACAGCGGAGGATTNCAATCAATCAAAAAGTTTCCTGCATATGCAAATGATGAAGGGATAATATTCAAAATGCCAGATGGCAAAGAAGAAATTTTTACACCGGAAAANTCAATGGAAGTGCAGAAGAAAATTGGAAGTGATTTCATGTTTGCATTAGATGACTGNCCTTCATACCCGTACAGCAGAGAAAGGGCAGAAANGGCTGTGGAAAGAACAATAANATGGGCTGANCGCTGCCANGGAAAAAGAACATTTGCAATTTTACAGGGTGGTATATATGAGGATCTACGCCGTCTTTGCGTCAAAAAAATTTCTGCTATGGATTTCTTTGGATTTGCTATTGGTGGATTATGCATTGGAGAGCCAAAAGAAGAAATGCATAAAATGGTGGATATAACAACGAAGCTTTTGCCAAGAGAAAAACCTCGCCACCTCATGGGGGTTGGCTCCCCAGAGGACATTATTGAATGTGTTAANAANGGANTAGATATATTTGATAGTGCTTTTCCAACAAGAAATGCTAGACATGGAACCATTTTAACAAGCAGAGGAAAAATCAATCTGGGAAAGAGAAAAGTAAAAGGCGATACAATAGATGAGGAATGCAGATGTTACACCTGCAGAAATTTCTCCCTCGATTATCTTAACTATCTGTTCAAGGAAAAGGAGCCACTTGGTATGAGGCTCGCAACTCTCCACAATCTCTTTTTCATGAATAAACTCATGGAAAAAATAAGAGAAGAAATAAAGGAGTAAAGCAAAATTATTTTATCTTTTCGCTTTTTCAACATAATGCAGCAAATACTGGAAGAGGCAAAGAAACTTGCATCATATAAGCTATGCGATTCATGTTTGGGCAGACAATTTGCTAAAGTTGAGCATGGCATAACAAATGAGGAAAGAGGAAAGAAAATAAGGGAATTGCTTGGAATGGAGCCAGTGGACTACAAAGAATGCTGGCTTTGCCAGGGCTTAATGGCAGAGATAGAAAAATTTGCAGATATGGTTGTTGAGGCTTTAAAAGATTACGAATTCAATACTTTCTTGGTGGGTTGCAAGGTGGATGAGGAAATTTTGAATAGAGAAAATAAAATAGCAACTCCATATGCAGAATCAATCAAAAGGGAAATAAATAGAGAGGTTGGCAAACTGGTTGCAAAAAAAGTTGATAAGCCTGCAGAATTTGTTCATCCAGATATTGTTGCGATAGTCAATACAATATATGATTTTGTTGAGCTTGATGTAAGACCTGTCTACATATATGGCAGATATAGGAAACTTGTGAGAGGCATTCCTCAAACTAAGTGGTACTGCAGAAAATGCAGAGGCAGAGGATGTGAATACTGCAATTACAAAGGAAAGATGTACGAGGAAAGTGTTGAAGAGCTTATCGCTGCCAAAGCACTTGAAATTTTTGAAGCAAAGGATGAGGACTTTCATGGAGCTGGAAGAGAGGATATAGACGTTCTCATGCTCGGAAATGGCCGCCCTTTCATACTCGAGCTAAAGGAACCGAGAAAAAGAAATATAAACTTAAAAGAATTGCAGGAATTAATAAATCAATATGCAAAAGGAAAAGTTAAAGTCCTTGAGTTAAGATATGCGAGCAAGGATGAAATCGAAAAGCTAAAGGCGGCGAAGTATCCAAAGACTTACAGGGTTAAGATAAAATTTGAACAAAATGGAAAAATTAATGAAGCAGTAAATGCATTAAGGGGTAGTATAATTAAGCAGAGAACCCCAAAGAGGGTTGCACATAGAAGGGCAGATAAGGTTAGGCATAGGAAGATAATAGATATGAGAATAGAGGAGATGGGAATGAATGAAGCAACATTAATAATAACGGCAGAATCAGGCACATACATTAAGGAGTTGATAACAGGAGATGAAGGAAGAACAACACCCTCNTTAAGTGAGTTAGCTGGGGTTGATATAAAAGTTGAGGAGTTAGATGTGATAAATATAGGTGATAAAGATGAAGAGATCGAGAGGATTTAGGAGCAAAAGTAGAAATAAACTAACAAAAAAGATAAGAAAAGGGGCATCCAATGTTATTACTAGGGCGATGCAGAATTTTGAGAGTGGAGAAAAGGTGGCAATTGTTATAGACCCTTCCATACATCACGGTATGCCTCATCCCCGTTATCACGGGTTGACGGGAGAAGTTGTTGGCAAGCAGGGAAGAGCATATATAATCAAAATCAGAGATAAAAGAAAAATAAAGCATATTATAGCATTTCCTGAGCATTTGAGGAAGGTAACATGAAAGTCGTTTTAATATCTGAGGTTAAAGAAATGCTGTCGAAGCTGAGCAAGAAACAAGAGCTTAATAGAGAACAAAAAATAGCTCTTGAGCATAGCGAAAAAGTGGCAAAATTGCCTGCTAAAAAAGCCAGAGAGCTGGCAAAAAAATTAATGGAAATTGGAAAAATAGACGAAAAGAAGGCATGCAAAATAGCAGATTTGTTGCCCCAAGATAAAGAAGAAGTGGTTGCAATATTTGTTAAAGAAACTTACATTCCCTCTGATGAGGAAATTGAGCAGATACTGGAATTGGTGAGGCAATATATTTAGGAGGGATAAATGGAGGATTATGTTTATATCTTGGATTATTTACCAACGGGGAGACCCGGGCATAGAAGAGGGGCTATAGCTTATGGAATTGGAGAAAATCAGTTCACATTGCTGGAGCTAATCCCCAAACCTAATGTTACACTTTCAATAGGAGAAAAAGTGTATGTTGGCAAAGAGCTGGATAAAAGAGAAAAAATTGCAAAAGTTAAAGGTAGAGTCAATTATGAAGATTTGACACCAACTGCCCATGGAGAGATTTTTTATGTATTGCTTGATATAATAAAAAACAATGAAGAAAGATTCGTGAAATTTTTTAACGAGTCCCCACCCATTACAACTCGTTTTCATTCTCTGGAGTTACTTCCTGGCTTAGGCAAAAAAACAATGCTCGAGATTCTTGAAGAAAGAAAGAAGGAGCCATTTAAAAGTTTTGAAGATATTAAAAAAAGGGTCAAAACAATTCACAGTCCAGAAAAGATAATTGCAAAAAGAATATTGGAAGAGTTGGAAAATCCAAATGAAAAATATCGCCTCTTTACCAGACCACCTTTAATCAAGAGATGAAATTGAGCCAGCATTTTTTGGTTGATGAAAGAGTAGCAGAAAGGCAAGTTGAATATGCAAATTTATGTGAAGATGATGTAGTTTTGGAAATAGGAGCTGGAAATGGCATTTTGACCAAAAAAATTGCGAGAATTGCAAAAGTAATAGCTATAGAAATTGATGAAAGGTTTATAGAGCGACTTAAAAAAATAAGGAATGTTGAAGTTATTCACGGCGATGCATTAAAAGTGGATTTTAATGAACTGGAGTTTAACAAAGTTATTTCTAATATTCCATATCATATTTCCTCACCGTTAACATTCAAATTACTGGAAGGGGATTTTGAGGTTGGCATCCTAATGTATCAAAAAGAATTTGCTGAGAGAATGGTTGCAAAACCAGGCAGCAAGGAATACTCCAGACTTTCCGTAATGGTTTATTATAGAGCAGATTGTGAAATTCTTGAGCATGTGCCAAAGGAAGCATTTCGTCCAAAACCAAAAGTTGATTCATGTATTGTTAGAATTATGCCGATAGGAAAAAGATTTGATGTTGATGAAACACTTTTTGAAAAGGTAACTAGAGCATTATTTTCTCACAGAAGAAAAAAAATAAAAAATGCTTTGGTTATGGAAGGAATCGTTGAAAAGGAGGCTGTAGATAAGCTCCCCTTCATGGATAAGAGAGTTGAACAACTTTCGCCAGAGGAAATAGCGGAATTGTGTAATAAAATAAGGGTGATGAAATGAAAGATATATTTGGGAAAGTAGATGCAATACTGATAAAAAGCCCCGATGAAAACTTCTTTTATTTTACCCATTACCATGGGATGTGGGAAAACAGCTTTGCAATAGTTTTTCCTGATAAAATAGAAGTAGTAGCTCCTCCGCTGGAAGAAGGAAAAGCACATTTTTACAAAAATAAGAAAGAAATGGAAAGCTTGCTTAAAAAAATTTTAAATGTTGAGACGGTTGGATTTAATGGAGTGAGTTTGTCGTATAATGATTTTTTATATCTGAAAAGGCTATTAAAAGTGAAACTTGTGGATGTAAGCAAGGAATTGAAATATCTCAGATTAATAAAAAGAAGCGATGAAATAGCAGCCATAAAAAAGGCGTGCAGATTATCCCTAAAAATTCTGAATGAAACAGAAATGGAAGGAAAAAGCGAAAAGGAAGTGGTTTATTTTATTGAATGTGAGATGAGAAAAAGAGATGCGTTGCCATCGTTTCCAACAATTGTTGCCTTCGGAAAAAACACAGCATCTCCTCATCATATTCCAGAAAACAAAAAATTTGTTACGCCTGCGTTGGTTGATATGGGTGCAAGGTATAATGGCTATTGTGCAGATATAACCAGAACCTTCGTTGAAAAGAGAGGAAAAAAATTATATGAAATTGTCGAAAGTGCTCTTTATCTTGCAATAGATGAAATGAGAGAAGGTGTTAAAGCAAAAGAAGTTTATAAGAAGGTTGAAAAATTTTTTGCTAAACACGGCTATAAAATGCGCCATGCTCTTGGCCATTCAATAGGCATAAATGTTCATGATGGATATTCCATAAATGAAAATGCGGATTTTGTGCTGAAAGAAAATATGGTTTTTGCTGTTGAGCCAGCCGTATATTTAAAAAATTATGGAATAAGAATAGAGGAGGACGTTGTAATAAGAAAAAATAGGGCAGAAATAATCAGATAATCTTATAACTATGCAAGTATTCAAATTTTATGAAAAATCTTGAAGAGGTGGCAAGTAAAATTGAAGCAGAGCTTAACGAGAAAGATGACTTGAGAGAAAAAACACTGAAGAAATGCAGAGATATAATAAGAATGAGCAGAAAAGCAATAAAGAGTGCACATGCTGATAATATAGAAGAAGCAAAGAAAAATGTAAAAGAAGCAAAGAAAATTTTGAAGGAAATTAAGAAAGAAATCGAGAACCATCCAGACATACTCACAGCTGGCTATATGGAGAACGCTATGCAGGAAGTGACAGAAGCAGAGATTTTTATTTCAATAATAGAGGATAAGAATCTACCTTTTCCTGAGGATATAGGGGTGAGTTATACAGCTTATCTGATGGGATTGGCTGACGTTGTTGGAGAATTAAGGAGAATGGGTGTTTATCTAATGAAGGAGGGAAATGTTGAGGAAGTGGAAAGAATACTGGAAATGATGGAGGAGATTTGTGACAAATTGATGGAATTCGATTATCCTTCTGGATTGTTGCCTATTAAAAGAAAGCAGGACATTATCAAGAAAGTTCTGGAGAAAATGAGGGGGGAAGTCGCCATTTACAGGAAAAGTAAAGAACTGGAGAGTAAAATTGAAGCAATAATTCAGAGATTGAAGAAGAAAAAAGGTGAGGACGAGGCAATGGACATTGATTCATTGTTGTGAGTAAATCACTTCTCCACTTTTTATTACCTTTTCAACAAGATTCACTCCTATTATATAAGGGATGAAAAGATAAGATGGCACATTCATTATTAAAATATCTGCCTTCTTTCCTACTTCAATGCTTCCTACTTCTCTTTCCATTTTTAAGGCTTTTGCAGCATTTATTGTGGCTGCCTTCAATGCTTCAATTGGCTTCATCCTCATTTTGTAGCATGCGAGCTGAACAACAAACTGCATATTTGTAACATAGCAATTTGGATTCAAATCAGTGGCTAAGGCAACATCTATACCATGCTTGAGCATTTTATTTGCATTCGGATATTCTTCATTTAAAACAAAGGGTGTTGCAGGCAGCAAAGTCGCTACTACGCCAGCATCTGCAAGCATTTTCATTTCTTTCTCATCAGTCATTAACAAGTGATCAGCAGAAGCAGCTTTTAGCTCTGCTGCCAATCTACTGCATCCCATACATGAAAATTCATCAGCATGAATCTTTGGTAGCATACCATATTCTTTTGCCTCTATCAGTATTTTCCTTGATTGTTCTACACTGAAATAGCCAACTTCGCAAAAAACGTCGCAGAACTTTGCCAGCTTTCTTTTTCCAATTTTGGGTAGCATCTCTTCTACAACAATATTAACAAAATCATCTGCTTTCATATCTTTAGGAATTGCATGTGCAAGAAAAGTTGGAACAATGTCAATCGCTACATCATTCTTAATTTCATTTATTACTTCAAGCATTTTCATTTCATTTTCTGTATCCAGCCCATAGCCACTTTTTATCTCTGCTGTAGTTGTTCCATGCTTAATCATTTCGTTTATTCTTTCCATTGTCTCCTTTTTCAATTTTTCTTTACTTGCTCTTTTTGTTTGTTCAACTGTATAGGCTATCCCTCCGCCTCTCTCAGCAATTTCTTTATAGCTAAGCCCNTCAATTTTCCATTCTATTTCAAAGGCGCGATAGCCAGAAAAAATGGCATGGGTATGGCAATCAACAAAGCCCGGCATGACAAATTTGTTGGAAGCATCAATAATCTCATCTGCCTTTTCTTCNTTTCCTATGCTTTCAATTCTGCCATCTTCAACATAAATGCTTGTATTTTTAATGATTTTATATCCGTCAAAAAGCTCTCTTATGTTTTTAATGAGTAAGCTCATGAATGTATATGGTGTANCGTTAATAAAGAATGTGATTATTCAAGCGAAGCTATGCTTTGAAAAATAATAGGAAAAAGCTGAGTTTGAAGATGCTAACCATTTTCAATTAAGCACGATGATTTTATCAATAATCTCTTTATTTTTAGTATGCAAAATTTGTTACAGCAATACATGCACTGCAAATAATGCCACCAAAAAAATGAGACCAATTTTTGTTATTAGTATGCTTTCATTTCTTTTCTTTGGACTCCATCCATAATCATCAAGGCGATAGAACAAAAGCCATCCGTACTGGCTGAAGAAAGCAAATAATGAAAGCAATATAACTTCAAGCCATTCCTTGCCGAGCTTGAATGTTTCCTCCACACCGTGAAAATACCCCATTTGAACATAGAAAGAACCGATAACTAAGAACATCGCTCCTATTGCCATCTGGCTTTCATGATGGAAAAGTCCTTCAGCATATAAGGAAACGATTGCCCCTATTATAGCAAACACAATTACAGGCCATCCGCTTTGCCATGCAAGATAGATAGCAATAAAAAGCAGAATCGTTAGACTTGCTACAAGCAAAATTTTCAGAGCTTTTTTGCTCAGAGTATATCTTGCCTCAATTTCGTAATGATATAGGTCATGAATTGTGTGGGCTAGAACATAATGGGTAAGAAATCCTCCAAAGCTTGTTAATATAACGCCAGTCCAGTAAATTTTTTCTAGAAATATAGCGGCGAAAAATGAACCAAGTAAAGGAAAAAATCCTCCTGTTATTATAGAGGTAAAAATGGTAAAAGGGGATAGCATGCCCTTTTTCTCTATTGCCATCAAATCACCATATTGATATTCTTTATCATTGCATTAACAATATAGCGTGGTGCCTCCTTTAACAAATTTTTATAGATGGTATCCGGAATTAAAGGTGAAGAGGCAATATCTACCGCTCTTTCAACGTGCTTTTTAATCTCTTCTCTGTAAATTTCTCTTAAATCTAGCCCATTTCTCTTCAAAGCTTCCTCTATAATCTCTGTTCCATTTTGTTTTAGTTTTTCCACAATGTCTGGATTTAAACTGTTACCATAAGCCCTTATTATTGGCATTATTATGCCCTCCTCCAATTTCCCATTTACTATGTCAACCAGGTCGTCAGCAAGCTGATATGCCATTCCCACTTCCCTTCCATATTCTCTCATTAATTCAATTAATTCTTCTGGTGCTTTTGCTTCAATGGCTCCAGCCCTGCATGCCGTGGCAAATAGAGAGGCGGTTTTCATTTCTATTATTTTAAAATACTCTCTTACAAGTTCATCGGGTTTTTCGCCATTCAGTATATTTTCCAGATGAGCATTAAAATCAATGTCTTTAAGTTGCCCAACAAGTGTCTCATCCCANGTATCCAAAAATATTTTTGCATTCTCTATTCCGTGAGATAATGAAATACGGAAAGCCATGCTAATCATTTTATGCCCAATGAGTATGGCTGCTCCTATGCCACGTATAACATGCAATGCTGGTTTGCCTCTTCTCTCAATATCNCCGTCCATTATGTCATCATGTATTAAAGAAGCAGAGTGAGCNAANTCAACNCCCATTGCACTTTCCAGNGCATTTTTATAGTGTTCGTCTTTGCCATCGCATGCTTTAAACGCAAGCAGGAGCATGGCAGGGCGCAGCATCTTTCCTCCTTCCAAAGCGTACCTCATGTCTTCGTCATCGATCACTCTATCAATTTCTCTTCTTACCTCATTTTGGGCATAGCTAAAGAACTCTTGGAAAGTTAGAGTTGTAGCTTTTATAGACATGAAAACCAAATAAAATTTTAGTATAAGTATTTAACCGCTCAAAAATAGAAAGAGGGGAGAGGAATAAGGGAGTTATCTCGCCCAAATGCCGTTTATATGCATTACTACAAAACCTTTTTCATTCATGAATCCATCAACTGTAATTTCTTTGCCTAACAAGCCGTTGAGCTCCTCGTACATTGCCTCAAGCGAACCATCTCCATCAATATCACTTTTTGAAAGACCATGTTTTATTATCAATTGTGTATCATTTATGTAATAGCTGCCATTAATGTATTCCAGCACACCATTCATTTCCACCAATTCTGGCAAAGCTCT
>MTNE01000218.1 GCA_002011355.1 Thermoplasmatales archaeon JdFR-43
CGGTGCCAGTATTTTCCTTCCTTGAACAATTCTTCATCTTCTATTTCTTTATTGCAGTAGGCACATACAGGCATGATTTTATAATGGCAAAGGAGTATAAATGTGTTAAATTATAAATATGTAAAATTGGTTATTATCATGAAAAGATTGTTTGTATGTTTTGTTATTGCAACGTTTTTATTTAGTTTTAATACCAATAGCTTTAATTTTCAGGATAATAGAACTTTTTTGATGGGGATGGTTGCAAATCCAAAAAATTACCCTAATTTTACTATCAATGATTTAGAAGAAGCTTATTATCTTACTTCCATCTCCTCTGAAATTGTTAATTTATGGCTTTCTGTACCATGGTGGGAAGAAGAGGAAAAATTTTCCTCACCATCTACACGAGCATTGCTTGAATTAATATATAAAAACAAACTTACGCCAATATTTCATACAAATTTTTGGAGTTTACAATATGTTGAGGGATACGGCATAGCCCCCTTACTTGATATTCCGCCAGATATGCCGGCAAATACAACATTGCAGAGCGAGGAATTCCGTCATAGATGGCTTGAGCATGTAACAAATATAAGTAAAGAATGGCAACCGGCATTTTATAGCCTGGGAAACGAAATAGATTTATTTTATAATTATGAAGCAAATCAGGCAGATTTTGATAATTATGTCTCTTTGGTTGCAGAATCATATGATGCAATAAAAAGCGTCTCTCCCCATACAAAAGTGATGGTAATTTTTAAAATTGAGAATTTGATGGATAAAAATACGTGGTTTTTGATAGACAAATTTGATAAAAATAAACTCGATTTGATAGCATTCACGAGCTATCCCTATTTGAATGAAACATATGATGATCCTGCTGATTTGCCTGCCGATTATTACGCCAAAATAATGGAACATACCAATGGAATGCCAATAGCATTTACTGAGATAGGCTGGAGCAGTTCTTTTTTAATAGGAGGAAATGAAGAAAAGCAGGCAGAGTTTTTATCTTGGTTTATCAATGTTACGGAGGACATGCCTATCAAAATAGTATGCTGGCTTTTCTTGCATGACATGTCTAAGGAAGGCCAAGAAACAAATGCAAATGAGTTACTCGGATTAAGGAAACATAACGGTGAGGAGAAAATGGTTTGGCAACGTTGGAAGAATCTCCACGATGTGCCATATAAAAATAGTCCTCCATCTATTCCAGCAAAACCATCCGGAAAATCATCAGGAAAAATAAATACTCCATATACCTATTCCACATTTTCTTCAGATGCTGATAATGACTGCTTGTATTACTTATTTGACTGGGGCGACGGCAGTCAGGAATGGTTTGGGCCGTTTGAACAGGGCACAGTCATCAATGCAACTCACGAATGGAAAGAAGCCGGGAATTATGTTATAAAGGTTAAAGCAAGAGATTTATATGAAGAAAGTGAATGGAGTGAAGGACTGGCTGTAAGTATGCCTTTAAGTTTTCTAAAAGGTGCGGTAAAAATAAGCGAATGGATTGAAATTTTTGGGAGAGTAATTTTATATCGCCTCTCTTGTTTTAACAGCGATTCCACGCTCGAAATCCAGCATTTCTTCTCTATTTAGCAGGCACTGCCCCACTGCTATAAGCTCATCATCTTTGCTCACAATCAATGCTTCGTCATAGGGGCGTAGTTCTTCGCACGCATCTACAACAAATTTTGCAAAAACATTCTTGCCCTGCTTTATAAATGGAACTGCATCATCTGTAACAACCACTCTCATTTTTGGAGGGCTGAAGAAGGCGTGCAATCTTTTTCCGCCTTCCGCCTTCAATGAAAAAAAGCCATCTGAGGCGCGCATCGATGCAACATGTTTTCCGTCGCATATTACATTTCTTATTTTTCCAGTTGTTTTTGATTTAACTATCTCTATTTTCCCCCTGAACAAAGCTTCTCCCGCTCCTCTTCCAAACTGATAGTTTGCTATGCTTTTTATCTTTCTTATGTCAAAATCTTTGCTACCCTTTTTTATGGCAGAGAAATCAACGATTTTCAGTTTTTTATAAAGTTTATTGCATGCCTTTCTTGCCTCTTTTTCTACTTCTATATCCATGCTGGAAGGAAAAATTGATTGTGCTACAGGATAAATTTCATCTAATTCCAGAGGCACAGGACCGAAGCATGATTCAATGATGCAGTTTGCCTCTAATTTTTTCAGCCATTCGTTTCTGCTATATGGTTTATCCATCTCTCCAAATATAATGCTTTTCTCAAAAAATGGTTCATATCTCTCCAGTATTCTTTTTTGAAGACGATATACAATAGGGCGATGAATGGAATATCTGCTTGTGTACATGAAAGCTCTCTTTTTGGAAATATTTTCCCATTTTTCCAGCCATTTTTTCTCGCCCTTTATCACTTCCATTGCATCCATTAAAGATGGATGAGCAGTAGCACGCTGTTCAACCAGCTCCCATAAATTGCCATGCTTGATTGCTTGTCTTATTTTTTTAATCTCTGCAAATGTCTGCCAGAGATTATGATATGCAATCTTAACTACCCTTTCCTCTCTATCCATTTCTCTTA
Organism: Thermoplasmatales archaeon JdFR-43; assembly: GCA_002011355.1. GTDB lineage: Archaea > Thermoplasmatota > E2 > UBA202 > JdFR-43 > JdFR-43. The sequence continues at coordinate 2,553 of MTNE01000218.1, forward strand.
AGTCATCTATGCCAAATTTGCTGCATACAGGACAGCAGCATGGCAGTTCATCCATTTCCTTCAACCTTAAAGTTTTATCAGAAAATATGAGGCGTTCATCCTTTGCATATTTTATATAGGAGGCAGAGTCAAATAAGTCGCAACCCAGTGCTACAGCTAAAGGAAATATTATTGGATGTCCAGCACCAAATAAATGAACAGGCTTTGAAGGAGGCAACTCTTTTCTACTTGCTATTATTATTTCTGCTATCTCAGCATATCTCTGTTTTTCCATTAGTGGCACTACTCCTCCAACAGGATAAACATCAGCTCTCAATTTAGCCAGTTGCTTTGCACAATAACGGCGTAAATCTTTGTATACGCTACCCTGAACAGTGCATGCCAGTAGCATATCTCCTTTTTCCTTCATGCTTTCCTTTGCCCTTTCAATTGTTTTTTCCACTTCCTTTTTTATCACTTCATAGTCCCTTTCCTCCGAAAAAATATCCAGTATTGTTCCGATATCGCTTCCAATGCTGCGTTGAAATTTTACAATCTCAATAGCATCTATCTCTATTCCATACATATACATCTGGAACGAGCCAGAATCAGTCATGATAGGCTTGTTAAAATTCAGCAAAGCATGAAGTCCATCCTTCAATGCTTTTTTCCTTAACTCCTCATCATTATATATGATGTATGAGTTCGTTATAATTGCTTCAGCTCCCATCTGCATCATTTCATTTGGATGGATTGGTATGAAATGGGGATTTATGACAGGCAAAATGGTGGGCGTATTTATCATGCCATGCTTGGTTTTCAAAATCCCAATTCTNGCAAGCCCGTCCCTNNCCTTTATTTCAAACATTAAAGAAATAAGATNGAGGCATTCTAATATTTTGCTAAAAATCGGGCTTTAAATATAAGGGAAAGATGCAGAATGCTTCACAGCACTTTCATCGTTTATTTAGCCGCGTTTTTCCAGATATTCTTTTATCTCTTTTGCTATCTCCTCCGGCTTCTTTTCCAGTATGATCTCCGAGTGCAATCTTTCAAAAAACATTGCATCATTGCGATAATATTTTGCCATATTCTGTCTTGTTATGCATCTAAAATGCAGAGGAAATTTGTCATTCAGGCTGGCATATATGCACACATTAAAGCTGTTTCTTCCAATGCTTCCATAATATGATATTATTACTTCCAATGCCTGTGCTATTTCATCTATGCTGCTGAATAATTCGCCACTCACAACACCAACAACTTCATTGAATCCAAATGGAACAAAAGGAGTGAAAAGTGAAATGCTGCCAATTTTACCAATAAATCTCTCGCTTTCCATCTCCTTCTTTATATATTCTTTAATTTGCTCCCTATTTTCCACAACTTTCTCCATATATGTGGTAGGATGCTCGTCAGCCACAACCTGTGTATGAGGATGCAGTATGCTCGCGCCAGCAGGCATCAGATAATTCCAGTTTATTGAGGCATATTTTATNTNATCAAGCTCCATAACTTTCTTGATATATTTGATGCACAACTCCAGATTTTTTTCTATAAGCTCTGCTTTAAATTCCTCTGGCTTTATGTAATGCTTTTTGAAGGCGCATACACTGCTGTATTTGGCATATGGATTTATATTTGGAAAAAGAAAGGCATATTCATTTTCAAACATTTCTTTGCCGAATTCCCTGCCAAACTTTGCAAGTTTTTCTGGCATACAGAAAATACAAGGTTTTTCAATAACATCATCAAAGTTTTCTTTNGCTGTTAATTCGAGCCCAACTCTTCCGATTATCCTGCATCTCCTCTGCCAGAAAGCATCTTTCCTTATTTCTATCTCCTTTTCCTTTCCTTCCACTATGGCTTTTTCAATCCATTTTTGAAACATATTGTGGATATACTGGCGGTTTAAAAATGCTTATCNTTTAAGGCATCCAGTATTTTTTCAACTATTTCTTCTGGAGGCATATTTGTTGTATCTATTATCAAATCATAAATTGACTTATCTTCTATATCTATTCCATAAAACTTCCTGTATCTTCTTTTTTCGCTCTCTATTCTTTTCTTTGTTTCCGTCTTCTTTTCAAAAAAATCTCCTCCTTCCCTTTCAATAACTCTCCTTATTCTTTCCTTCTCATCGCAATCAAGCCATACTTTGAAGGCGGGTATTTTTTTGAGATGCGCAATCCATCCAGAAAGGCGCCCTTCCATTATTACATTCCCTTTTTTCATCATTTCCTCTTGTTTTTTATCAAGTTCAATATCTATTTCAGGATGTTCTTCACAATACTTCTCAAAAAATTCCAAGCTCATTTTATTCTTTTCAGCCAATTCTCTAAAAATCATACCTACATTAATATATTTTAAATTTGTCCTTTCTGCAAGCATTTTTGCTACTGTCGTTGTCCCGCTGCCTGGCAGTCCGCTTATAGTAACGACTTTCTTTTCCATTTTAACCTGAGGATGGACTGAATAACCTGAGTTAATGGAATGGAAAGGAGCATGTACAAGAGAATCCAGTTGGGGAAGAGGACTGGGTTATCAAAAAAGCTTACATGAATATGCCAGGGTGTATCGAAATAGTAGTGAGGGGTGGCCATCAAAAAATCCCATATCCATGTGAAGATGGGGACAAAGATTAGCAGTGTTATGGGCATCAATCTCATCTGTTTCGATGAAACCTCGCTCTGCATCTTCATTATATCCACCTGCATTTTCTGCATTTTTTTAATCATGTATTTATTCTGGCTTTTCATTGCCTCTCTGTATTTTTTCTGAAAATGAGAAACCATATGCTGCATTTTTGCCATTTCTATCCAGTCAACTGTAATATGCCTTATTATGGCAGATATTGTTATGACTATTGAACCTGCTAAGAATATNGTCAAGACAGGATATTTATAATTGAAACCAAAAATTGGGAAAAATATTACGCCAACCGCCTCGCCCAAAGCAGTTCTTATACGAGGATCAAATATGATTAGCATAGATATCATTAAGAGTAGAAAGAAGCCCATTGACGATTGCTGTTTAGCCATTTATATCCTCCCCTATATGTATCACTATTTTATATACATTTGGGAAATATTTAACCATAATTTATACTTGATTTAAATAATTATCTATGCTAGGGATATTTTACAAGTCCCAATTATTTCAAATAGTGTGCGAAAACTTTATATATTATAAGGGCTTTATTGCCACAAAGTTTAAAAATTTTGGGGATGAAAATGGCGAAGAAAAGAGCTGAAGTTGAGGAAATTGAGAAATGTCCTGAGTGCGGATCTACGCACATCGTTCAGGACTATGAAAGAGGAGAGTTGGTTTGTGAAGATTGTGGGCTAGTGATAGATGATGCATACATTGATCAGGGACCAGAGTGGAGAGCTTTTGATCCAGAGCAGAGGGAAAAGAGAGCCAGAACTGGAGCTCCCCTCGACTATACAGCAGCAGATAAGGGGCTTAGCACNGTAATAGGGTGGAANAACAAGGATAGCTATGGCAAGTCAATACCAACAAGAAACAGAGCACAGTTATACAGGCTGAGAAAATGGCAGCGCAGAATCAGAGTAGGGGGTGCATCAGAAAGAAATCTCGCATCAGCTCTATCAGAATTGGACAGAATTTCCTCAAACATGGGTCTGCCAAGAAACGTTAGAGAAGCGGCTGCAATGGTTTACAGAAGAGCTGTAGAAAAGAATCTGATCAGAGGAAGAAGCATCGAAGGTGTAACGGCAGCNGCAGTATATGCAGCATGCCGCCAGTGTGGCGTGCCACGCACCCTTGATGAAGTTGCAATGTCTGCAAAGGTAGACAGAAAGGAAATAGGAAGAACATATCGTTTTCTAGCAAGAGAACTTACACTCAAGTTAATGCCTACATCACCGCAAGATTATGTCGAGCGCTTTTGTAGCGAGCTGGGGCTAAGTGAGGACACAAAAACGAAGGCTTTGGAAATATTAAGGCAGGCTGAAGAGAAAGAACTAACATCTGGAAGAGGTCCCACAGGCGTGGCAGCTGCAGCAATTTACATTGCATCAATACTTTGCGGAGAGAGAAGAACACAGCGTGAGGTTGCAGATGTTGCAGGAGTCACAGAAGTTACAATAAGGAATAGATACAAGGAGCTTGCAGAAGAGCTTGATTTGGATGTTGTGCTGTAATGACAAGATGGTATTCTGAAAAGAAAAAGGATTATTATTATAAGGAAGCAAAGAAACACGGTTATAGGGCTAGGTCTGCATTCAAACTTCTTCAGATTCAGCAGAGATATAGAGTACTGAGAAGAGGAGACATAGTCATAGATCTGGGAGCTTCTCCAGGNGGATGGAGCCAGATTGCTGCAAAATATGCAAGCNTTGTTATAGCAGTTGACTTGCAACCAATGCAACCGCTTGACAAAGTCGTTTTCGTAAAAGGAGACATTACAAAAGACGAAACCATAGAAAAGATTCGGCATCATATCAGCGAGGCAGATGTTGTTATAAGTGATGCTTCTCCTAACATCTCCGGCAAATATACTATGGACCAAGCAAGGAGTGTGTGGCTCTGTCAGAATGCCCTAAAAATTGCAAAGGAATTTTTGAAAGACGGCGGCAACTTTGTATGCAAGATTTTTGAAGGCGAGGACTATCCAGAATTTTTGCAGGAAGTAAAAAAGCATTTCAGAATGGTTAAGGCACATGCTCCAAAGGCAAGTAGAAAGCAAAGCTCAGAAATTTATATAGTTGCTAAAGGGTTCAAAAAACATGGTGAAATGTGAATTCTGCCTGAATTTTAATGGAAAGAGATGCATAGAGCCAAAAGGGGTAAAATATGGGGTGCCAATAGAAGATTCTTTTGAGGAAATTGATTGTCCATATTATCTTGAGAAGGGTGTTGCAGGCTTAGTTGGCGGAGGATATTTATAAAATCGTGCTAAAAATTAAAAAATGAAAAAGGGGTGATTATCCACTTGTATAGATAACACCGATTGGATATGCTTTATATGTATGGCCATCATATTCAACTGTCTCAGTAACTTTATTCCAATCAACGTTTTCAATGGCTTTCCCAAGAGTATATGAATGAAGTAAATCATCATCTTGTTTCTGACCATAGCCAGCTATTGATGATGTTGTAATGTAGTCGCCAGCTTCAATATTTCCATTGATGTTAGTCACCCATATCCTTCCATCTCCAAGAGCATTGACAATCGCGAATCTATCTTTTCCATCATATTCAGCGATATACCAATGGTTTTCATCAAGGGAAAACTCTGCGATGATTGCTCCAAGCACTTTCTTGTCATTGGATATGCTGGATAGCTCTACAGTTGGCAATGTAGAAGAAAAGGATATTTCTCCATCATCCATTCTAACTTGGGTTTCTCCTGTAACCGAGACAATCATTCCAGGTTTAATATTTTCTGGAAAATCCTCAGAAAGTTTCACTTCATGTGCCCCAGTAAAAGGACCGTAATTTGGGCCAGGACCTCCAGCATAAAAGTCCCACATTTGCCCGCTGCCGTACACACCAATATAGTTAGTGCTTGATCCCCACACACCACTGGCATCCTCGCTATGCCCGTGAATGGCGAGTCCATCTGCAGTAACATCTAACCTATAAGATGGGCTCGTTGTTCCAATACCAACATTTCCATTCTCAACCAAAAGGTCACCAGTCTCTATTGTAATATCAAAAAATGATGAAATTGATTCTGCAGAAAGCAACCCAGTCCAATCAATCGAAACACTACCGACTGTACCTCCATCCCGAATGTGAGTCAGAGATGTCAATGAATCTGTACTTGAAATACGAAGGTAATCATTACTGTCTGAAGGATTGGTTATTCTTACGTCTCCAGAGACATCCAGCTTGCTGTTTGGTGAAGTGGTTCCGATGCCAACGTTTCCGGTTGGAATGGCGAACATATGAGGACGATTGTCCCAGTAATTCCAGTCTAAATTCAGAAATATCCATGGAAACTGTGTTGTAAATGGAAAAACATTATTTCTGGATTCTCTCCCATTTTGCTCAAATTTATTCCCTGTGCCAACAACACCTGCATTTCCTGTTGCTGGTAAAATTGCTGCAACAACAGTAGCTACTAATAATGCACAAACCAGAATACCTCCTAATTTCTTCTTCATTTTCACCTCCCCTATACCCTGCGAGGTGGGCTTTTTAAATCTCGCCTCGCCCGTTAGCCACCGTTAAAAGATAGCTTAAGTGTACCTCCCATCTTCCATATAAAATCATGCTTAATAAAATTTTGTATAAGCGTGATAGATGCTTTCGCTAAATCTTTTATAAACAAAGATAATATAGTCTTGGGGATAAGATGAAAAAAATACTGACACTGGTATTGAGTTGTGTATTATTGACAGGAGGGCTTGCATCAGTTGCCATAGGAGAAAGGGAAACATCGAAAAGCATCATCATACATTTTCCATCACCAAAGTTTATTGAAAGCGAGAGCAAGTATATGAGGGTTGTTCTTGATAATGGTAACGGGGAAGAGCTATATATAATGAGTCCTGGCAAACCAATGCTTCCTAGGGTGCTTAAAGTTATTGAACTGCCCTTTGGAGTCAGAGATGTTAAGGTCGAAGTGGTGCCAAAAGAAATTCAGGAGATGGCTATTTCAAAAGAAATACAGCCTGCACCAGCTCCTATGCCTCTCACACCAGCAGGAAAACCAATGAGAGGATATACTCCTCCTCCAAAGAAAGATAAGGCAGTGTACAGCAGTTATGAACTATTTCCTCATTCCTGGTATAGCTATAGGGTTGGATGCGGGCTGAATGGTGAGGGCAAGCATGTAACCTTTGTAACTGTTAACATATATCCAGTAAGATATGTTCCTGCTGCTGGCAAAATTTACGTTGCTGGCAGTGCAGATATAACAATTACTTATGATGCGCCAGAGAGAAATATAATTCCACAGAAGAGCGAATATGATTTAGTTATTATTGCTCCCTCAGCATTTGCAGCAGAACTTCAAAGATTGGTGGACCATAAGAACAGCCATGGTATGAAAACTTTCCTTAAAACAACAGAGGAAATCTATGCAGAATATTCTGGTAGGGATAAGCCAGAAAAAATAAAATATTTCATTAAATATGCAATAGAAGAATGGGGAATAAAATATGTTCTGCTTGTTGGTGGGTTGAAATCATTAATCTATGCAAAACCACGCGACAATGCAAATAGTGGAGAGACAGGATGGCATGTGCCAGTAAGATATTCTAATCTAATTTCTGGCGAGCC
>MTNE01000036.1 GCA_002011355.1 Thermoplasmatales archaeon JdFR-43
TCATTTATTATTTTTTCTTTGTTGAGATAGTTTTCTATTGCTTTGTGAAGTCCCTCTGCCGCCAAATTGCTGCAGTGCATTTTTATTGGTGGCAATCCTTCAAGAGCATCTGCTATATCCTTTTTGCTTATCTTCATTGCTTCTTCCAGAGTTTTTCCCTTTGCAAGCTCACTAATCATTGAAGAAGTTGCTATCGCCGCTGCACACCCCATTGTTTCCCATCCTATCTTTTCTATTTTTCCATCTTTAACTTTAATGTAAATGTACATTACATCTCCGCATACTGGATTGCCCACCTTGCCTACAGCATCTGCATCTTCCAGCTTTCCTTTATTGCGGGGATTCAAAAAATGCTCCATTACTTTTTTGGAATACATTCTATCCCAGCTGCTTCTCAGTTATTATTTTCAATGATTTTGGAATTTTTGTTACTTCTCCCAATGCAGTGGCTATAATTTTCTTAACTTTATTTTCGTAAGCATTATCTATGAGGCGCTGAGTTANAANGCCATCAAATATTATTATNGCCGGCTTNTCCTTTGCAATTTCCTCAATTAATTTTTCTGTNTCAACTCTTTTTATTTCCTCGCCCTTATCATTTAAAAATACAGCAGTGTGATTGCCTTTAACTTCCTCAAATATTTCCTTGTATAATCCATATTCTCCTTCTGCTTTTTTCTTCTCCTTCTTTATCCCTGCATTTTCCATGTATTGATCGGCTGGCACCTTATTCTTCAGGGCCTTCATTATGAGTTTGTAAGAAAGTTCTTCCACTTCTCTTGTAGGCGGGGCCCTTGCAACAAAGTCAATATCTGCTACTTGCAATAGCTCCCTTAATACTAATTCGCCGCCTCTATCCCCGTCAACAAATGCAGTTGCAATTTTTTCATTGCACAAATCTATGATTGTTTTTGGAATGCTTGTGCCTTCTACAGCTATAGCATTTTTTATGCCATGCCTCAGCAGATTAACAACATCGTTCCTTCCTTCTACAATTATTATTGCATCACTTTTTTCAATGTTTGGCCCTGCTGGCAGTCTTTCAGGTCCATAATATACAATTTCTTCAACCTGCACCGACTGCTTTATTTCCTCAGCCAAATCAGGCATCTCTTCCTTACTCTGCTTGATCATTTCTTGCAGGATTTGCTTTGCTCTTTCAACAAGCTTTTTCCTCTTTGAAATTCTTATATCTTCTACCTTTTCGACTTTAATTTCAGCCTTGCATGGACCTATTCTGTCGACGCTTTCAATAGCTGCAGCTACTATGGCAGTCTCTACTTTTTCCAGTGCAGAAGTTAGAGTGAGTTCTCCCTCGCTTTTTCCTTGTGTCTGTTTCAATTCAACTTCAATTCTTCCTATTCTGGCTGATTTTTGCAAATCTCTCAAATCAAGNTCGTCGCCCATTAAACCTTCTGTCTGTCCAAAAATCGCTCCTATAACATCACTTCTATCAACTACTCCATCCACCTTTATTTTAGCCTTAATCAAATATTTTGCTGCTGAAGGATCTAATGACAATGATATCACCTCCAATGAATCAAATGCTTTAATGTCAACCATTATTAAAACCTTACTGCTGCGAAATTTGAGAAATATTAAGGATTTTTAAAATCTAGCAAATAAAAATGNAATTAATTGTTACAGAAGCTCAAAAATGATTATGATGGATTTTGTCAATATCATTCTCATTCATATTCTTTTTATTTTCCTCAACCTTTTTGTATAATGAAAATTTTATACTATATGCTCAAGAACAGGCATGCACTCAGAAAGAAGGAAGCAAAAGATATCTTGGAAAAATTAAATGAGATGCTTGGATGTGAGATAGAAGGCGATGTGGAGACGGCAGATTACAATGATAAAAAGTTACTTTTTATTAATGGAAAGTTGTATGGATTTTTTATTGAAGATGAGCCATTTCTTAATGTTGAAGGATTAAAGCAGTTTAAGGCAACAAAAAGATATGTTACAGTTGATGATGGAGCAATAAAATTCATTCTAAATGGGGCAGATGTTATGGCTCCTGGCATTGTTGATGCAGATGAAAAAATAAAGAAAGGAGATATGGTGTGGGTGAGAGATGAACGTGGCTTGCCACTGGCAGTTGGAAAAGCTTTAATGGAGGGCAGAGAAATGATAAAAGCAAAAAAAGGAAAGGCAGTGGAAAATCTGCACCGCATAGGAGACGAAATATGGAAATTAAGCAAGGAATGATTTTCACAATGATAAAGCCCGCCATTTTCATCATCAATTAAGGTGTAACCACCATGCTTATATATGACTACTATATTCCAATTTTGCCTATGATAGGAGGCGATATAAATGCCAATGTATGTAAGATTTGAAATGCCCGAGGATCTGGTGAAGAAGGTATATGAAGCAGTAGAGAAAGCAAGGGATACTGGCAAGGTAAAGAAGGGAACCAACGAAACAACTAAAGCGGTGGAGAGAGGAGAAGCGAAGCTTGTTGTTATGGCAACAGATGTTTCTCCAGAAGAAATACTTGCTCATATGCCTTATTTATGTGATGAGAAGGGGGTTGTATATGCTTATGTCCCTTCAAAAGAAGAACTTGGAAGAGCTGCCGGCTTGGAAGTGGCTGCTGCCTCTGTGGCTATAGTTGAAGAAGGGGAAGCTAAAGGATTGATAGAAGAAATAGTTAAAAAGGTTCAGGAAATAAAGGGATGAGATGGCAGAGGAAGGTATACCTGCAGAGGTTGTAGAAATAATAGGCAGAACAGGCATGTGTGGAGAGGTAATTCAGGTTAGAGTTAAGATTTTGGAAGGAAAAGACAAGAATAGAGTTATAACTCGCAACGTTATGGGGCCTGTTAAAAAAGGAGATATTTTAATGCTCCGTGAGGCAGAAAGAGAAGCTAAAAGGTTGAGCGTGAAATAATGGCAAAGAAATGCACCTTTTGCGGAAATGAAATCGAGCCAGGCACGGGCATGATGTATGTTAAAAAAGATGGCACCATCTACTATTTCTGCTCAGGCAAATGCAGGAAAAATATGCTTGAATTGAAGCGAGATCCAAAAAAAGTGAGATGGACAAAATTTTATCGTAAGAGAACATGAAAATGGAAAGAACATTTGTTATGATTAAGCCGGATGGCGTGCAGCGCCGTTTAATTGGCCAGGTTTTACAAAGATTTGAGCAAGCGGGTTTAAAAATTGTTGCAATGAAATTTTTGGCTGTATCAAAAGAACTGGCAGAAAAACATTATGAAGTGCATAAAGGAAAGCCTTTTTATGAGGGCTTGATTGAATATATTACCTCAGGCCCAGTAGTGGCGATGGTTATAGAGGGACAGAATGCTATAGAGAGAGTTCGCCAGATGGTAGGAGCAACAGATCCACAAAAAGCAATGCCAGGAACAATTCGAGGAGACTTCTGCCAGCATATTGGCAGAAATGTTATTCATGCGAGTGATGGTGAGGAAACAGCAAAGAAGGAAATAAGTCTGTGGTTTAGCGAGGAAGAAATAGTTGATTACAAAATGGACGATGACCGCTGGATTTATGAGTAATTTTTGCCAGTTCAATTTTCTTTTAAGTTAATTTTTTATTCCCTGCACTGCTTCCTTTCATGAACGAAGTTATTAAATGCATAAAAGAGAGGAGAAGCATAAGAAATTATCTTGATAAAGAAGTGCCAAAGGAAATTATTGAAGAAATTATTGAAGCTGGAAAATATGCTCCCTCCGCTGAAAATAGGCAACCATGGAAATTTATTGTAATTACAGATAAAGTACTTATAAAGGAATTATCGGAAGAGATAAAAAAGCAAATAGGCACAATGCTTAAACAGAGGCGAAAATGGAAGAGAAAATTTAAAGAGCTTGAAGATAAAGAGGTATTAACATTTCTGCAGGCTGTTGCAATGGCAAAAAAGGATATCATATTTTATGAAGCTCCTGTCGTTATTTTTATTGTAACTGAAGATGAAATGTTTAATGATGAATCCTGTGCCTGCTGTGCGCAGAATATGATGCTCGCCGCTTGGAGCATGGGTATAGGGAGTTGCTGGATTGGATTTGCAAAATTTTTAGAAGGAAATAAGAAGATGATGGAAAAGATTGGGGTGCCAGAGGGGCATCATATCTCGGCATGTCTTATATTTGGTTATCCAGCAAGCGTGCCAAAGCCGCAATTAAGAAATCCAATGGCAGATGTTATAAAATGGATTGGCTAGACCATATTTAGAAAGATTTATATAGATTATTTTTTTCCATAAAGGGGGATGGGAACATTAGGGAAATAGAGATAATCTTGGATAACATTCCTGTAGGAATCATATTCATAGACAACAAAGGTGAGATTTTATACCGGAATAAGTTTGCATCTGATATTAAGGAAGAAACTATTAAAAAATTCATTGTAGATGAAAAGACACTGCATAAAATAGGCAGAAAATATTACAAAATTAGAAAAATTATTATAAGTAAAGGAGGGATAATTACTATAGAGGATGTGACGGAAAAAATNATGGCTGAGAATGCCCTCAAGGATTCGGAAGAGAGATATAGGGCCGTGTGCGAAAATGCTTTGATTGGTATAATCGTTATGAAAAGAAATAAAATTTTATATGTGAACAAAAGAATGGAAGAAATTTTGGGCTATAAAAGCGAGGAACTAAAAAATTTATTTTTTGATTTGGTACATCCAGAAGATGCCGATAAACTGGATGATTTATTTAAGGGAAAAGTCCCACAGATAAAATTTTTTGATAAGGACGGAAATATAAAATGGCTTGAGATGGGATGCTGCAAAATAAAGTATAACGGAAAATCTCAACTCATAAATGCAATTGATATAACAAAAAGAAAGGAGATGGAGGAGAAAATAAGGGAAGCAAATGAGAAAATGCAGAAAGCACTGGAAAGAGAAAGGAAATTTTTGGAAGAGATATCTCACTATTTCTTCAATCCATTATGCATAGCAAAGGGATATCTTGACTTATCCATACCAAATGCAGATCCATCATTACGCAGAAAGCTTGAAATAACAAAACAGGCTGTGACGAGAGTGGAGAATGTTGTTAAGCATATTGTGACTGAAGGAAAGATATACGAATAGCGAAATTTTTTAATAAAAAACCCAATTTAAACATAAGATGGATATTGATATTGTTGTCTTGGAAGAACAGAAAAAAGAATTGAAGAGAAAACTGTATGAGGCGAAAGAGGCGAGAGAGAGATTAAACAAGATTACAAATGAATTGAAAAAGAGAAAGAAAGAGCTGATAGAAGAGATTAATAAATATAGGAAAGAAGGCCTCATGCATAAGGAAAAAAGAGACGAGATAAACAGGAATGTGGCTAGAGCGAAGAAAAAAAGGAGCGAACTTAATGAAGAATATGATAAAATAAGAAAGAAAGTGGAAGAACTCAAGAAAAAATATTTTCCTAAAGGTCCTCCTCTAGAAGTTTTGATACGCAAAAGAGACGCTTTAGAATTTAAGCAGATGACGCAGCANTTAAGTAAAAGAGAAGAGGAGGAATTAATTGAACAACTTGCAAAAATTAATAAAGAAATTAGGGAAAGAGAGAAAATTTTGGAAAGTAATGAAGAGTTGAGAGAATTTGTTAAAAAGGAAGAGGCCCTAAAAATAAAAAGCGATAGAGAACATCAGAAGGTGAGGGAGCTAGCAGAGAAAGCCCAGAAAGAGCATATGGAAATGATCGAATGTTTTAAAAAAGCCCATGAGCTAAGAAAGGAACTTAAAAAAATTGAAAGAGAATACATAATGAATCGTTTGAATGCCGATAAAGCGCACAGAGATTTCATTACATATATAAAAAAAATAAGGGAGATTGAAGAAAAAATAAAAGAGATAAAGCAGAAAGAAAAGAAGATGGAAAAGGAAAAAGAGAAAGATGCAATTATGAGAAAGGCAGATGAAATATATCAGAGATTCAAGAAAGGAGAAAAACTATCAACAGAAGATTTACTTCTCCTCCAGAAAGCCGGGCTTATATAATTATCTTTCCCATGGATATTTTTCGCAGAAATATTCATCCCAGTAATCTTTAAATTTAATCAGATATTTGCCGTCACAAATTTTCATTTCATTTTTAATCTCATTCAGATTTTTTCCTAAATTTATTTCAGCGAGGCAATTTTTGATTAAATTAAGTGCGTTAACATATTTCCTTTTTATTTTTACCATCATTCTTCCATCCTTTACAAATGGCTCTCCAACTGCCATTTCATTATTTTTCCATCTTTCTACGAATGCTTCAACATGCCTTTTTTCATGCAGCGGAGGTCCAATATGAATCTTTATTTCTGGCAGGTTTTTTTCTTCCAGTTGAAGGGCAACAAAAGCCTCATCATTTGCATACCATGCTTTTTTTATAATCTTAAAATCATTCTGTTTCAACAAATTTTCTAGACTGGCTGCTGCCTTTTTTAGCTGCGGGTAAAGTATATCGTCAACAATATTCGGTTTTTTAAAGCAGATTCCGACAAAATTTTCCAATTTTTNCTTCAATGTTTNCTCATCCAGAGAAGGAGGTTTATTTGGAAAGAAAAATGTTATTTTTGGATTTTTCATAAATTCTCCTGCAGCAAATATAAAAAATCTCAGCTTCTCTTTTGAAAGAGCTGCTGCCACATTCCTGGAAGGATCAACAGGATCAACGAAAACAAAATCTTCTTCAAATTCTTTATCCACTCCATTTAAAGAAATGACCACCTTTTTTCTCCATTTTTGTGATTCCTCCAGAACATTCAGAAAAGATTTATATTTGAGAATCAAAAGTTCTGCAAGATAGCCGGAAAATCCTTCTATTTTTGCCTCCGCTCCATAACAACCTATCCCTTTTAAAAATTGTTTTAAAAGTCTTACCTCATTTTTCATTTCTTCTTTCAGATTTTTTATTATGTATTCGGTGTGGAAGGGTGTTCTGTCAACTGCGCTTATTTTTTCTTTTGCATCTCTCACCTTATAACAGGGGACAATATCGATTTGATAACTCTTATAAAAACCCCTAATGTAAGGATGCTCAGCAAACTGTACTGCCCATTCATCCAGTATTTCTTTTCCTATAGAGATAGTAATATTTGCCATCTCATCTTTTTCATATTTTGCTGGAAAAAGAATAAAGAAATCTATATCGAGAGAATGGCGCAGGTAAGTTCCTTTTGCCACAGAACCAACGAGCATGCATATTGTATCAGATGGTATTCTTTCATCTATCTCTCCTTTAATTTCTTTAATTGTCTCCATTAATTTCTGTTCCTCCTCTTTAGAAGGTACAATTCTATTCAGAACTTCATTCAAAATTTCTTTCATAATTTTACAACCTCTACATCCTTATATATTGGTCCTTTCGGAGTCAAAATGCTCTGTTTTAATTTTATCTCGTTGCATTCCATTTCTCCAAAAATTTTATCTTTATTTTCCTCAACTATCTTCAATATCTCCTCCTTTCCTTCTCTGCTTTTCATTCTTGCTATTGTAATATGGGGCACATAGCTTTTTTCTTTCCTAAAACCATATTTTGTTAATTTTTCATCAATAATTTGTGATAATTTCAATGTTTCTCCTTCATCATGAAGACCAATCCATATCACTCTTATGTGATTTTTCCCAGGAAAAACCCCTGTTCCTTTGAGCACTGCTCTAAAAGGTTTTATTTCTTTCACTGCCTCATGTAATTCCTCTTTAATTTTTTCAGCAGTTTTTTCATCAATTTCTCCCAAAAATTTTATTGTTAAATGTATATTTTGGGGTTCAACCATTTTCAATTTGGCCTTTGTTTTTTTGAGCAGGTTATATATCTCTTCTATTTTATCATTCATTTCAACATCTATTGCAATAAATGCTCTCATCATTTCAATAACATTTTTTTGTATTTCTTTTTTATTCTTTTCCATGCTTTAAGAAAACGAGCAACAATATTATTCAGCTATAAAATAAGCTTATGAGCTGTATACTGCTCATTCAAATAAATTTTTATATACTATATTCATTTAATTTTGGAGGCTATAAAAATGAAAAATTGGGGAAAATTGTTGACAGGGATTTTGGTATGTGTATTAATAATTTCTATGACACCCATTTATGCAGAAAAAACTGATACAGAAATTTTCATAAATGATACGATTGGAAAAACACCAAGAGGATATGTACCAAACGAAATAATATTGAAATTAAAGGAAGGAGCAAATGGAAAGGATATAGCAAATATTGCAAGGTTTGGAGAAATGAAACAGTTACAACATGGTTTGCACAAGCTAAAAATATCAAACGGAAAAATGGATGCAGTTCTGGAAGCTCTGAAGAAAAATCCTGCTGTGGAATATGCAGAGCCAAATTATATTGCCCATGCCTTTCTGGTGCCAAATGACCCGTACTACAGTTACCAGTGGAACTTTCATGGCGTGGATGAAGGCGGAATAGATATGGAACCAGCTTGGGATGTAGCGACGGGAAATGGTGTAATTGTTGCTGTTATTGACACAGGTATTAGAGTTGGTACAGATTTGGCGAACACAAAATTTGTTCCAGGCTACGATTTCGTTAATGATGATACCGATCCAACAGATGATAATGGACATGGAACACATGTTGCAGGAACAATAGCCCAGAGTACAAATAATGGCGAAGGAGTAGCTGGCGTTGCATTCGATGTATATCTTATGCCAATCAAAGTGTTGGATAGTACTGGCTCTGGGACATACGACGATATCGTTAGCGGAATATACTATGCAGCTGACAATGGAGCAAATATAATCAGTATGAGTTTGGGAGGAAGCTCACCCTCAACTGCACTTGAAGATGCTCTTGCGTATGCATATAACAAAGGCATAACTATTATAGCGGCTGCAGGAAATGATGGAACAAATGTTATTTCGTACCCAGCTGCTTATGATGCCTATGTAATTGCTGTTGGAGCAACACAATATGATAAGACCCTTGCTCCATACTCAAATTATGGTACAAGCTTAGATATTGTGGCTCCTGGAGGAAATCTGAATGTAGACCAAAATGGAGATGGATATGGAGATGGAATACTGCAGCAAACATTTACACTACGGGGCATAAATGTAAATTGGGGTTACTATTTCTATCAAGGAACATCTATGGCTACTCCACATGTGAGCGGTGTGGCAGCTCTCATTTACTCTCTTGGTGTCACCAATCCAGATGACATAAGAAATATTCTGCAGTCTACAGCCATCGATTTGGGAGATCCAGGATGGGATGAATATTATGGATGGGGCTTAGTAAATGCTTATGCAGCTGTACAGGCAGCTCTCGGTACACCGGTGAATCAGCCACCAACATGCTCTTTGACAGCATCTCCCACAAGCGGAGATGCACCACTCACTGTAACATTTAGCATGAGCGCAAGCGATCCAGATGGAACAATAGCATCATGGGAGCTTGATGTTGACAGCGATGGAGTAGCGGATTATAGCGGAAGCGGCTTGCCGCCAGCGACACAAAATCACACATATAATGACGCAGGCAATTATACAGCAAAACTGACAGTATGGGATGATGCAGGGGCAAGTGCCTATGACACAGTTGATATAACTGTAACATCTCCAACGCCGCCACCGGTGTCTGGAAGTATGTATGTATGGGATATTTCATGGAC
>MTNE01000072.1 GCA_002011355.1 Thermoplasmatales archaeon JdFR-43
ACAGTCAAATTATACAGTTCTTCGGGTGTATTCTCTGGCACTCTGACTACAATGCTGTTTTCACTAAAAGATAAAATTTCAAGATCAATTTCGTCAACCACAGGCTCATATGCTGTATATAATTTTACTTCAACATCGCTGTAGGAAAAATTTTCCAGCATAATGGTGAAGCTCGCNCCCTTTTCAACTATTACTGGATTAGAGCAGCGAGGATAAGCAATGATAAAATCTGCCTCAAGAAGTTGTTGTGTATAAGTTTCTTGAGCGTTCTCATCAGACAATGATGCAATCTCTNCATTCTCTTTTACTTCAAATTCTCCCTGAAAAAGAGATGGGGGACAGAGGAGGATAGTAAGGATGATTGCCACGATTAAGCTTTTCATTTGTTTTCGTTTCTTTATGCTTTTCTGTTTTTAAGTATTCTTAAAAGAAAATTTTAAACAAGTTTTACAAAAATTTAATTATGCTTTCGTCTTTAACAAATGCCACAATGATGATGAATGTCATGCTGAGAAATGAAGAGTGATGGGCGAGCTGAGTGGCATCTCTTACATTTTAGAAAAAGTTGGCAAGATGGGAGAAAAAATGCTGGATAATGCTAACTTTCTTTTTTTAATAAAATCTCCCTGGAAAGAGTTATGCCATCTTTTTCTTGCTGTATATGAAAATTGCTGTTGCAATTAAAATGGCAGCTAGAATCGAAAGGTATAAACTAATATTGAAGAAATTTGTGTTATGGGTTGCCACATAGCTGATATTATAACTTGCATTTCTTCCCGCNTCATATGTCCATTCATTTTGGCCTGCTAATTCCACGGCTTTATAGGTTTTTTCGTGCAGATATTTCCATAGCATGCCTATAGATGCCATCAATGAAATGAAGGAGGTTGATAAAAGTAAAACAATTTTCACTCTTTCTGGATGAAGGATATTCTTTCCTTTTAATGTTAAAGAATAATAAATCCACTTCCTCTTATCCTCATTTTTCTTTACAAGTCCAGCTTCAATTAACTTTTCCAGATGTTTTAAAACAGCTGGCTTGCTCATTTGTAACTCTCTTGCAAGCTCAGATAATGTCATTCTCCTTTCATCCAGCTTTTTTAAAAGTTCTATTCTGCTTTCTGAGGCGAGGGCCATAAAACTTTTTTTATCGAGTGTTATTTTATCATCCATTCACTATTTAATGAATTGAATTTATAAAAGCATATAGGTTTGGTTAGCTAACTGGTTAATGTAATGCTTTATCCAATATACCTCTTGCTGCAATTATTCCTGTGGCTGCCGATGCTATTATGCCGCGTGATAATCCTGCGCCATCTCCGGCAACAAAGAAATTTGGCAGATTGGTTTCCAAATTTTTGCCTACGATAAAGCGCATTGAATAAAACTTTACCTCTGGAGCATAAAGCAGTGTGGAATCTTCCGCCACCCCAGGAATAACATTTGCCAGCTTATCCAATCCCTCAATTACATCAGTAACTATTCTGTGGGGTAATGCCATTGAAATATCTCCAGGAGTGGCATTTTTCAGAGTAGGCTTAACATAAGATTTTTCAATGCGTTGCCAGGTTGAGCGGCGCCCTGCTTTTAAATCGCCGAGTCTTTGCAGAATTGGCATTTTGCCGCCCAGTGTTGTGGCCATTTTTGCTATTGAAATGCCATAGGCAGTTGTGTTTTCTACCGGCTCAGTTAGCTCAATCCTGACTAGAAAAGCAAAATTTGTATTGTCTGATTTCTCATTTATTGATGAATGACCGTTGACAGATATGTAATTTCCGTAGTCTTCCATGACAACGAAGCCATTTGGGCATGTGCAGAATGTGCGGATAAAATCATCGTATGTTGGCGTATAGATATGAAACTTTGGGTCCCATGCTTTGGCGATAACATCTTCCATGACAACGCTTGGCACTTCTACTCTTACGCCTATATCTATTGGGGCGTATTTTGTTTTTATACCAAGCTTTTCAGCCTGCTTTGCCAGCCAGTCTGCACCACTTCTTCCTACTGCTGCCAGAACATAGTCAGCTTCTACGACAAAATCGTTGCCAATAAGCCTGAATTTTTTATCTACAACAATCTCTTTCACCTCTTTTTCAAGCAAAAATTTCACTCCTAGCTTTTCCAGCTCCTTTTTGAATGAAGTTATCACTTCTGGCAATAAATCAGAGCCTATGTGGCGCTGAGGAATCGGAATAAATTTTATTCCATGCTGTGAAGCAATCTTTTCAAGCTCTATCAAATCTTTCCCATATAGCTTATCTGGAGCCCCATGTTTCAAAAAAACATCATCAATCTTTTTAATCAAGCTGTCTGNGTCATCAACAAATTCATTTAGGTTCCCTCCTATATCAGCCCTCAAATTTAGTTTTCCATCGGAAAGTCCACCAGCCCCNCCCAAGCCACATAAAATGTTGCATGGCTCACATTTCATACATTTTGTGAAAAATTTCAGTGGACATTTCCTTTTCTTTATGTCTTTTCCTTTGTCAATGACAATGACGTCAAGATTGCTATTTAAAGCTAATTCATATGCAGCAAATAAGCCTGCTGGACCAGCGCCTATAATAGCAACATTACAGGAGACGTTTTGCATTGAGTTCGTCTATTATTCTCTTTATTGCCTCATTTACCTGCTCTGCTTTTCTTGCTCCAGTGCAAACTAACTTGCCTGAGCCAAATAGGAGTATGACAACTTTTGGTTCATCCAGCCTATATACTAGGCCAGGAAACTGCTCCGGCTCATATTCTATTTTTTCGAGGCCAATTGCCTGGGCTATCGCTATTAGATTGAGCTGTGCATGCAGATTGGCTGAGGCAACGATATTCTGAACAGTTATCTCTGGTTTCTTATATACCTTAAATCCTGCTTTTGCAACCTTATCGCATACTTTCTTTATTGCTCTCTCAACATCTTCAATAGTTTTTGCTCCGGTGCACACAACCTTGCCGCTTCTGAAAAGCAAGGCAGCGGTTTTTGGCTCATCCAAGCGTAAAACCAGACCAGGAAACTGCTCCGGCTCATATTCACTTTCTGGCAATGCTTTTTTAAGCTTTGACAGATCCAGTTCCTTTGCTATTGTTGTTGACGCAACAACATTCTCAATTTTCATATCAACTTTTCTCTCTGCCATAGAAATCAAGGGTATATATAAAGGGGCTTTATAAATATTTGGAGTATTTTATGATGTAGCATTCCTATTCATCATGAAGATGGTTTGAATAAAGGTTAAAAGCAATGAAAGGAGCGAAACAAGTTCATACTTTTTAATTCAATTTATTCCCTTGATTTTCAATTTTTTTGAAGCGATATCTATAAATATTACGATGACATATTCCCTCATGCCAGCAAAAGTAGATGAGGGATGTTGTACAGGTTGTGGAGCATGTGCAGAAGAATGTCCTGTTGGAGCAATAACTGTGGAAAGCGTAGCAGTAGTTAATGAGGATGAATGCATTGAATGTGGACACTGTGTAGAAGTTTGTCCCAACAATTGCATCACCATGGAATAAAATGAGAGAAAAGGTAGAAAAGGTTCTGGAAGAGATACGTCCCTCCCTGCAGGCAGATGGAGGAGACGTAGAACTTGTGGATGTAGATGAGGAGCATGGTGTAGTTAAATTACGCCTTACTGGAGCGTGTGCTGGTTGCCCGTTTTCCACAATGACACTGCAGATGGGTATTGAAAGAATATTGAAACAGAAGATACCAGAAATTAAAAAGGTAGAGGCGGTTTAGCTTCTCTCAAATCTTCTCTCCATTTATTTTTTATTTCTTTTTCTAAATTTTGATTAAGGCTATATATGATAGATATTTAGAGGAATTTCCATGTTATCATTTCTTTTTCTATGCTTTTACCATTATAGTATGCAATAAGCTTCAATGCATGTTTTCCAAATGAAAACTCCTTCCATTCCCAAACATAAGGCGGAGTTTCATCCATATACATTAACTCTTCATCTATATAAAATTCCATTTTTTCGATTTTTTTGTATATACCCTCCACCTTTGCTTCCACAGTTATATTTCCTATTATTATTGTGAAAGGGGTTATTGCAACTTCTCTCCCAAAAACATAAAGATGGTTCTTTTGAGGGGATAAAATTCTTATTGAAGGTTCAGCATATTCTTTCCCTATAGCAATATAATCTATGCCATGATTGGCAACACCAGAATATCTTTCGGGTGAGAAAATATCTACCGATGCATCCCAATGTTCATGCACTCCCAAACTTTTGTTTAGATATATTCCATCTCCCTCTGGATCATACAACTCAGTTGGGGGTTCCGCTGCTTGGTGAAGATAATTTTGTGCCCCTTCTATTGGATTTGCCTCCTCATTTAGAAAATCAAACATTACAGAATCAATAGCAACTGNATCCTGAGAAAAGAAAAGGCTGTTTGTCCAATCATCATTGAAAGGATACATCTGGAATTTTGCAATTGTTTTATGATCCTTTATCGTGCCAAATAGTCCATCTCCTATATAAAGGAGAGTTTTTCCTCCTAGCTGTTCGTGAGCGAGCAAATCAACCTGAGGAGCAGGATTTCCCATTATCTGTCCATATTCATGGTATTCGTGGATATCTGAAACTTCCTCTATCCAGCTTCCAAATAAGTTTTTGCCTGCTAGTGTCACACCATTGTTTATTGGATGCATTTTCAGAAGAGGCATATTTATGAGATAATCTGCCTCCACAACACATTTTGGTAATGTTCTGTACTCGCAAGGGCCATATGCAAAATGTATTTTTATGTTGCTTNCTTCTACCTTCTGTCTCCCTTCTCCTCCACCAAGCTCATCATAAAATTTCACATCTGGAAATTCAGGAGTCATAGAGACAGGATAATCTTTATAGATGACTCTATAATAAAACCAGTCCGGAATTGGACGAGAGGCATCATATAATATTATATCCTCCTGAGCTACTCCCACAATATTGACAAGTTGGCGAAGAAGAGATTTCACAACATAGGGACTTGCATCTCTATCGTTATCTTCCCTTGCATAGTTATTTCTTGAATCCCAGCAATTATTCATATTTATTTTAATAGCTATCTTTTCTCCTTCTTGATAGCTCACATTGCCCTTTCCATGAATTTTATTGAAATATTTGAAAAGCAAATCCCATGCCTCTTTTATATCATCTACTCCGGCAAGGGCAGTTATACCTTCGTAAAACATTTTGTCTATTACACTCTGATTATTGTTTTCTCTTTCCCACCAGTAGCCTTTAAGCTCTGAAGAAGTGGCATTTGGATTCCATACCCATACCACTCTTCCAGGATTTAAGCCAACGGGATTTCCCATTGGCTCCTTAACAATAGGTTGCCAGTTTTGGCTCTGTTCACTTATTATATTGCCGCCAATTGAGCTAACAATGAGAATGATGATTACTGATAAAGGAAGCAGAGATGCAAAATGCATCTTTAATTTTTTAAGATAAATGGATAAACCAATTGCCAATGCACTCCAGTATGCAATATAGATGCCTGCTATGGTTTTTGCTGCCTGCTGACATGGATACTGGCTTCGGTGAGGAGCTGTTCCACTTCTTATTAAAAACCATATGAGGGCACTGATGCCAAGGATATGAAACCATATCCCTCTTGATTTTTCAAAAGATGCGAGCAATTTTTTCTTCCATCTGCTCATATTCATAAGCAATTTGGCGATTATAAGTGTTATGAAAGAAGTTATGAGAACAATTCATTACATTGCTTATTTTGATAATCGAATTACTTATAATTTAACTATAATCTGTAAATCCATTACATTTGTGCCGGTATAGCCAGTTATTATTGCATCGCCTAATTTTTCAAAAAACTCATAAGAATTATTTTCCTTCAAATATTCGTCTGGATTTAACCCTTTTTGCTCTGCCTTTTTATGACTATAGCCATCTGCTATTGCTCCCGCTGCAGGGCTGTTTCCATCTATGCCATCTGTGCCACATGATAAAAAGACGATGGCTTCGTTTGATATTTTTTTCAACACTGCAAGCACCATTTCTTGATTTCTTCCTCCTTTTCCTTTTCCCCTAACAGTTACAGTTGTCTCTCCTCCTGCTATTAGAACGCTCTTGCCACGGGGAAAATAGATTGCATATTCTGCCAGATTTTCACCGACTTCTCTTGCTTCGCCCTGCAATGCTGTGCCAATTATCTTTGCATAATAGCCCAACTCCTCTGCCATTTCTTTTGCATGCCTGGCAGCTTTTTCAATATCTGCTATAACAATGTTTTCAACATTTTCCAGGTGTTTGGGTGTCTCCTCAATTTTTCCTTTTATTCCATCTTTTATTATTTTTATCGCATCTTTATTTTCCACTTTATATTTCTTCAAAATTTTTATCGCATCTTTGAATGTTGTTGAATCGCTGCATGTGGGGCCTGAAGCTATAAATTCTATGGGGTTGCCAATTATATCAGATATTATAAGGGAAATTATTTTTGCTTTGGTTAGTTTTGCAAGCCTCCCGCCCTTTACCATTGACAAATGCTTCCTAACTGTATTCAACTCCTCTATTGTACACCCCTTTTCCATCAACTCTTTCGTCACCTCCACCATGCTGTTTAACGGTATCAATGGCTTGCAGAGCAGAGAGGAGCCACCCCCACTTATTAGTGCTATTACAAGATCATCCTTTTCTGCATTTTTCATTAAATCCATTATTTTTTCTGTTGCTCTAATGTTTTCCTCGCTGGGAAACGGATGATCGCCAACATATACCTTAATCCTGCCCAATTTCACATTTTCTGTTGAAATAATTATTCCATCGTCGAAAGGGATAATTTCTTCCATTGCCTTCGCCATCGCCGCAGAAGCCTTCCCAAATCCAATTAAAAAAATTCTCCTGTAAGGAAGCAAATTAAATTTTTTTCCTTTTATAACAATACTATCACCCTTTATTTCAACTGCTGATTTTACAACATTATATCCATTCATTTTTTCCAGAACATCATCAAGTATAGCAAGAGCATCATGCCTGGCCGCCATATACTTTTCCACTGTATTTGTAACAAGTGCATCAAAATTCTTTATCACATGAAAAGAATAAATAATCCTATTTGAATTTTATACATGCTTCGCCTGCTGAGAAGTTTTTCTTTTGTTATTTCAATGGCCATAATCCTTGGCATTCTGACAGGGGGTTTCCCAGAATACGGAGGAGAAATAGCTACTATAGCTCTCATCATAGCAATGACTTTTTCAATTTCAAACATACCATTTAAAATTAAGCTTAAAGAAGCGAAACACATACTCATTGCTTTTCTGCTTAATTATGGCTTTCTCTCAGCCATCATAATTTTAATGGGCTATGCAATGAATGAATATTTTGAAGGTTTCATTGTAATGGCTGCCGCCCCCTCTGCTATTGCCGTTGTCCCTCTTTCTGTCGTTCTTAAAGGAGATGAAAGGCATTCGCTTTTCTCGCTCATTTTCCTTTACCTCATGGCAATTATACTCATGCCTCTTATTATCTATATTTTTCTTGCAAAGCAAGTTAATGCAATACTTCTGATAAAAAATGTTGTTTTACTCATACTTCTTCCCATTGTTGTATCTAGGATTTTATATGGTAAAGTAGATGAAGAAAAAGGGAGAGTAGTTACAAATATCTGTTTTTTCTTCCTTGTTTTTTCTGTCATAGGGAAAAATAGGCAATTCATTTTCGAAGATTACTCTATCCTTATACTACTTTCTATTTTGATGGCGATAAGAACCTTTGGGAGCGGATTTTTTATCAGAACAATTGCAGAAAAAATTGGTGTAGATAAAGGAAAAGCCGTAAACTATGCACTTTTTGCATCTTTAAAGAATGAAGGGCTTGTTATGATTATAGCTGCTTCTCTTTTCAGTTATGAAACTGCTTTGCCAGCAGTTATTGCATTAATCTTTGAAATGCTATGGATATGCTGTATGGAGACGAAGATAATTTAAATAAATTATANATGCTGGATACATGAAGAAATGGTGGGCATTATTCATTATTCTATTCATATTTTCCATTGATTTTTGGAACTGGAACAAAAGCAAGCCCATAATCTTATTCATGCCATACTGGATGTGGTACATATTTGCTTTAACAATTTCCCTTTCAATAGCATTTGCTTTATTTGCAAAATATGCATGGAGGGAGGAAAAATGATATGGCTTCTGCTATTATATTTCNTCATTTTGCTTTTAATTGGCATATATGCTCATAAAAAAACAAAAGCTATGCCAGAGGATTACTTTCTTGC
Organism: Thermoplasmatales archaeon JdFR-43; assembly: GCA_002011355.1. Taxonomy (GTDB): domain Archaea; phylum Thermoplasmatota; class E2; order UBA202; family JdFR-43; genus JdFR-43. Next base: position 8,249 of record MTNE01000072.1, read on the forward strand.
TAACAGAAAATTTGGCCCACTCATTTTATTTTTCACTTTGGCTGCGACAAACTTTTCTGCCTTTACCTTTCTCGGATTTGCAGGCAAAGCATACACAGATGGCTTGGGACAATATGGAATAATGGCTTTAGGGACTTCCTTNATGGCGATAATGTTTTATGTTCTTGGAAGAAAAATATGGAAAATTGGAAGAGAGAAAGGATATATCACACCAGGGGAATTAATTGGCGGAAGATATAATAGCAGNGGATTACAACTTTTATTTGCTCTGATAATGTCATTATTCACTATCCCATATTTAGCGATTCAGGCAATTGGAGCTGGCTATATTTTGCAGATAATTTTTCCAAGCTTAAGCATGAAAATTGGAGCAATTGCTGTGATGGCAATAATTTGTCTTTATGTTCTTTCGGGAGGAATGAAAGCATCGGGCTGGACAGATGTTTTTCAGGGAATGGTAATGGTAGCTGCAATGATTTTAGCATTTTCCTTTATCGCAATTTCTCTTGGAGGAGCAGAAAAGGCAACGCAATCTGCATTTGAGGTCAATGCCTCTTTATTCTCGAGACCCGGTCCTAATGGATATTTTAGCGTGGAAATATGGTTATCCTTCCTTATACTTTGGATTTTCTGCGATCCCATGTTTCCACAGATTTTTACTCGTTTCTATACTGCAAAGAGTGAGAAATCCTTAAAGGCAGCTATGGTGTTATATCCTCTTCTCATTTCATTTTTCTTTTTATTCCCTGTCTTGATTGGCGTGTGGGCTCATGGAACAGGAATTGAAATAAACAATCCAGATAGCGTGCTGCTTGTAATGGTTGAGAATTATACACCTCATTTCATTTTTTCATTTGTTATTGTTGGCGCTCTGGCTGCTTTAATGTCCACCGCCGATTCGCAACTGCTTTCCATATCCACAATATTGACATGCGATTTATTTGGCAAAAAAGTAAGNTATAGTAAAATAATTACAATCCTGTTAACAATTTTTTCTATAATATTTGTTATATTCGGCTATAGTCCCAAAACAGGAATTATGGGTACGTTAGTTAAAACAACATTCTCAGGATTGGTTGTTCTATTTCCTGCCACGATAGCAACATTATACTGGAAAAAGGCAACGAAATGGGGATGTATTGCAAGCATTGTAGGGGGAGAAGCAGTTGTTTTCNTCCATGCTCTTTATCCTTTCAAAACCTTTGGTTTACTGCCAGCAATAATTGCATTACTGATTTCATTTTTTCTTCTATTCATTTTTTCCCTTACTACATATGAAAAAA
>MTNE01000011.1 GCA_002011355.1 Thermoplasmatales archaeon JdFR-43
CTTTGCAGTTCTCCTTCCTTTTTCTTCAGTGCATCCCTTATTTTTTCGAATTCCATTGTTTTAATAACATTGTATCATAAAAATTTTTACCTGCTGATGAGTAGAATATGCGTTAAACTATTATATTCTACTTTCCTCCATGCATTATCCTATTTCCTTCACTTCTCCATATATCTGCTGCAAAATTTCCATATAATCTGCTTTTCCGCTCTCAACCAAATCCATTTCCTCCTCAATTTTTCTTGTTCTCTCCTCGCTGACAAAATTTTCGTATTTGCTACTTAAAAAATTGTAGATTTCAACGCCTTTTCTAGTAGGCAAAATTTTTCCATTTTTTTCAATTACATAGTCCCTTATGAAAAGTTTTTCAACAATCGTTGCATATGTTGATGGCCTTCCTATTCCCTTCATGCGCATGTCATGTATAACTTCTGATTGAGTATACAATGGCTTTTTGGGTAGATATTTTATGATTGCTTTCTTTCTAAATTTTCCAACTGGCAGTTCATTTTTTACCCATACTGCCTTATACAGTTCATAAGCTTTTCCTTTTGCCTCAACAACCCTTTCCTCCTCCATCTCCTTTCCATCATATTTTACCCTGTATTTTTTTATCCTCACATCATATTCCTTACACTGACTCGCCATAAAACGGCGGAAAATTAAATCATATAAAGCTAAATGCTGCCAGTCAATCTCTTCAACCTGCAAAACCTTTTCATGGATAAGGCGTTGCAACAAATTCTTGTCCCAAGGGCGCGTTGGCCTAATGCACTCATGTGCCCCTTCTTTGAAAAATTTTCTTGCTTTGAAATCCTCGCCAAGATATTCTTTTGCCACTTTCAAGCCAGCGTCGCTTACCATTGTTGAATCTGTTCGATGATATGTTATAAGTCCGCTCTCAAACAAAGCCTGGGCTATTTTCATTGCTTTATTTGCCGGCATTTTTAAAATTGCATTTGCATCCTTAAGCATTTCATCTGTTGTGTATGGTGGCAATGGTTGCCTCTTTTCCTCTTTTTTCTCAATAAGCCCAATTTCAAGCTCAACTTCCTCGCTTTCTATATCTTCCAGAATTAATTCAAAGTCTTCTATTACCCCAACTCTCCTCTTTTCTTTATGCTCCTCAGCTCTTTTTATTATCCATCCCAAAACAGGTGTCTGAGCTCTTCCTGCAGAGAGATTCCTGTTATTAAACACCTGCCATAATTTCTGGCTTAAGCAAAAGCCAATCCATCTATCTTCTATTCTTCTCACAATCTGCGCTTTCACCAAATTTTCGTTTATACTGCGTAAATTCTCAAAAGCCTTCCTTATCGCCTTTGGCGTTATTTCATGAAACTCCGCTCTTTTTATTTTCCCGCATCCTGCAAGCAGGTTTGCAATATCCCATGCAATCTTCTCCCCTTCTGCATCTGGATCAGTGCCTATTATAATTTCTTCCACTTCATAAGCAATTTTTCTCAATGCATTGATTCTGCTCTTTGCATCATCTATATTTTCGCTTCCGCATTTTATACATTTATCGCTCTCCTCAGTAAATTGATAGCCACATTCTCTGCACCTTTTTATAGAAGAATAAACTGGAATGAATATTCCATCTAACTCAACTCCATGAAAGCCCCTGTTTGTTATCAAATCTGTTACATGTCCCAAGCTAGCTGTGATTAGCAGTACATATTTTTCTGTGGCAACTTCATATGCAATTGCACTATCAATAACCTTTATGCTCGGTTTTCCAAAAAATCTTGCAATTTGTTTTGCCTTTGTTGGGCTTTCTACAACAAACAAAGCTGGCTTAATTAAATCCTCTTTTATGCTTCTTTTCTCTCTCCTGCTCTTCTCTATATCCTTCTTTAACGCATCAAAATCCACATCTTTCAGCTTTTTAAACTCAATGTCATAATAGCTTGCTCTTTCCAGNAAGGCGTTCAGCAAGTCAACATCATCTTCAAGAAGAAATGAGGCACCTTTTGTTATTCCTCCTGCAAGTAATCNGGAGGTTCTGCCTGCTCCCTGAATGTAGGTTCTTATGTCGGGGAATATTATTTCTCCTTTTCTCAAAACAAAATCCTTTTCCTCTTTAACGCCTTCCTCCATTATCATCTTTATTTTTTCTTTCAGCTCGTAAAACTCCTTTCTCTTCTCTATATTTGGCAGGATAGGAATGAATTTTTTAATCTCCTCCCTTTGCCTAAATAAATTAGCAATGAATTTAATCATTGCAGGGCTGAGAGCATCGATTTCTTCAATTTTTATTCTTATTACAGGGGCACCAATAAAAACGGCATATTTTATCTCCTTNGGCAAATCAATTCCTCTTATTAATGCCCCATAATAATAGGCTGTGCCAATAAGATAATCAATTTTTCCCTCCTTAAATGCACTGAATGCCTCCTTATTTTTTGAAGTAACCAGCCCTATATTGAACTCATCTTTCAGTTTTTCATGCCATTTCTCGCATTCTTCTATACTCCTCGCATATATTATGCCTCCCTTGCCCATTTTGCTCAATATCTCTTTTATTTTCTCCTCGCTTTCCTCATTGACATAAATGTCCTCAATATTCCTTATTGTAAAATATGATGAGCCAATGTCAAAATTCAGGAGTTGCCTGAATAGCTCGGCTTTCTTTCCTTTCTTTGCAGTAGCTGTTGAAACCATTAAGATCCCTTTTGCCTTTCCCTTCCATTTTCCATCATAATAAAAGCCCAGCAAATGCAGAATTCTGTCTATATTTCTGGATGCTTTAAGAATGGCATCGACATCATCAACAAAAATGAAGTTGAAAGTCAGATCCTTCAAATCCTCAAAATGCTTTGCGAGAAATTGAGTAGTTGTAATTAAAATGCTGAATTTTTTCTCCCTTAACCTCTCAAAAAATTCCTCCTTTTCTTTAATGTTACCATGATAAGATATTATGCCTTCGTTGCTCACCCCTGTCCTTTCAGCAATTTTATTTATTGTCTCTACTGCCTGCTGAACGAGCAGGGTAGTCGGAAAAATCAAATAGCTTTTCCTGCCCTTCGTTGCCAGAAACAAGGACATTGCTATTCCGAAGGAACTTTTTCCTATTCCTGTTGGAGCGACAGCAGCAAAGCTTTCTCTTCTCAATATCCTTTTAGCCCAGAATTTTTGCAAAGCTCTTGCCTTTCCTATGCCTTTCTCAAAAAATTTCAAGAACTCCTGCAATAGCTTTTCTTCCTCAAAATAGCACAGTGGCCTGTTCTTTTCCTTACACTTGTTTTCAAAAATTTCTCTTGTTTCTAGATCCTTACTGCATATAGGGCATAAATTGGCATATTTTGCTTCAATCATGCAGCTTTTCCTTTATTTTGTGCAACAGCTCGGCAGGACTCTTCACTGGATATTCAATTTTTTCCAAGATTTCCTCTGCATCTTTTCCCATTATCTTCATTTCATGCAGCCTTTCCTTCAAAGCTTCCTTTTCAGCAGGAAAATCCATGCCTTTTATTGCTGCCAATACATGAACTGCCCAGTCTATTCCTAAAGCTTCCACTTCCTCTTCCTTTATCTCTATCTTTTCCAGCTCGCCCTTCTGCTTCAGCGTCTTGTAGGCAAGCTTTGCTATTCCTCCTGCAATGTGCTCATTTGGCTTTTCTCCTCCTTCCATTATATAGCTCTTCACTTTTTCTTCGTCAGCCGTGGCTATATTCTTTGCAGTCTGCTCTGTTATACCCAATGCCTCTGCTATCTCGCGATATGTCTTTATTGTCTCATTTTTCAGCACAATAACATAAGCTGCCTCTGCTAAAGATGGCAACCATGTTAAGTTGCGATACTCAACCAACTTTTTCAATCCACCGAGAATCCTTATACTCTCCATAAATACCTTCTCTGCCATCTCATCAACATTTCCCCCTTTTGCCTTTGTTATTATCTCCATTTCATCACCTCCTTATATATTCTGCCAGAGGAGCAATAATATTAACGATGCCAAGCTCAGTAATCTCAAACACCCATGTTCTGGAATCGTGTCCACTCAACCTGCACCCATCTATTCTTATAAGCCTTATAACATCTCCTATCGGCTTTTTATATAACGAAGCTTCTCTCTGACTCATAATGAGCTTTTTATCAACAACTATGGTGCCGTCAACAATATGAGCAACAGCAAGCCCTCCAGCAGCTTCAACACTCTCGCTCGCCTGAGCAGAACGTTTTTGCGAGACAAACAAGCCAGTCTGCCTCCACTTCTTCAGGAAATTGAAAAACTGCCTTACAATCTGGCGTGCCATCACTTCCTTATGCTCGTATAAGCCTGTTATGCTATCAATGATTACATTTGTTATTTTTTTCTCTTTAATAGCGTATGCCATTGTTTCCATCAGCGCTTTTGGATTTTCTCTTAACTCTTCCTCTTCTGAAGCATCTATGACAACTATATTTTTCTCCACTTCATCAAAATCTAAGCCCAATGCCTTGCACTTTTCCTTTATTGCAGAATATAAAAAGTTGGCAGGACTCTCGACGTCACAAACAAAACTTTATAACCCTTTGAAGCCTGATAAGCAGCAAACTGCTCAGCAAATAAACTTTTTCCTGTATCTGGTATGCCAGATATATTGAATACAGAGAGATATGGCAACCCTCCGAGTGGCTTTTTAACTAATGCTCCATCTTCTTCCTCAATTTTAAAAAACATTTCATCCAGTTTTGTTCCCGTTGGAATGCCAAACAACTTTGGTGCTTCCTTTGCCAAATCCCCTAGCTCGTGATATTTGTACTCTGGCATTATTAAGATATTGAAAATTTGCTTTAAATACTTTCCCCCTTAAACTCTCCTTGCAAATATCTTTCTGCCAGTTTCATGTAAATTTCAGCGTTCCTTTTTATNAGTTCCATCAGCTTCTCGTCCTGTCTTATAATTCTAGCAGGCACACCAGCCACCAGACTATTTGCAGGAATTTTTGTATCAGGTGGAACAATAGCATTTGCAGCTATTATGCATCCTTTTTCAATATATGCGCCATCCAGAACAGTTGCATTTATCCCTATTATACAGTCATCTTCTATAGTTGCACCATGCACAATTGCTCCATGGCCAACTGAAACCCCCTTACCTATTTTCACAGCATGTTCAGGGGAGGCATGTATTACACAGCAATCCTGCACATTGCTTTCATCTCCTATTTCAATTTTATTCAAATCTCCCCTTATCACCGCATTTTCCCATATGCTACATTTGCTACCAATAATAACATCCCCAATAACAACAGCTGTTTTTGCAATGTAAGTCTTGTTACCGATTTTCATAAGAGGAAATGGAAAAGGAGTTTAAATTTATTGAGTTTATTTGAAATCCACCCATAAAAAAATTATAGGACATTCCATTTATCTTGTGTGCCACTATACATACTCAGAAAAAAATTTCATGAGGCAATTCGTCCTCTTACANATTTTCTCGGAAAACATGGGGTAAAACCAAATCTGATAACAACTCTCGGTATCCTTTTACTACTTCCTGCATGTTATTTCCTGTTAGTCCACCAAAAATTTTTTTTCATCATTCTGCTATTAATAATATCTTTTCTAGATGCATTAGATGGTGCTATAGCAGAAAATGCACACATGAAAACAAATTTTGGAAGCTTTTATGATGCATTCGCAGATAGAGTAGTGGAAGGAGCCATATATTTCTCAATAGCTATTGCATACGAAGATTTAGCTTTGTTATGTTTTATTACATTAATCTTATCCTATTTAACAAGCTATATCGCCGCCTGGAAGAAGAATCTGAAATATGTTGGCATTGGAAGCAGAGCAGAAAGAATGGCTATCCTGATTATATCTTTTATAATTGATGAAGTTTATTATGGTTTGATNATCATTTCTACCTTATCATTTATCACTATCATTCATCGCTTCTATCATATAGCAAAGAAAAACAATTTTAGTTGATTATCCTTTTTATTAACCCTGAAACTTTTAAAACAAAAATACATATACCACTTATGGAAAGGATCTTCATTGGGGTGGCATGGCCTTATGCTAACGGCTCATTACATCTTGGTACCCTAGCTGGCTGTTTATTGCCAGGAGATATCTTCGGAAGATATCACAGAATGAAAGGCAACGAGGTTTTAATGGTTTCAGGCAGCGATGAGCATGGCACCCCAATTACAATAACTGCAGAAAAAGAGGGTATCTCGCCAAAAGAAATTGTGGATAGATATCATGAGGAACATAAAAGAAATTTGGAGGAATTTGGCATAAAATTTGAAAATTTCACCAGAACAAGCAATGATTTTCACAAAGAGGTTGTCAAAAAATTTTTCCTGAAATTGTATGACAATGGCTATATTTATCCAAAAAAAATTCAGGCTTTTTACTGCGAGCATTGTCATCGCTTTCTACCTGACAGATATGTGGAAGGTATTTGCAAATACTGCCACGGAAAGGCAAGAGGTGATCAATGCGAGGAGTGTGGAAGAACCCTGGATATAAATGAGATTCTCGAGCCAAAATGCAAAATCTGTGGCTCTGCTCCGGTGTTAAAAGAAACAGAACATCTATTCTTCAAATTATCTGCTTTTGAGGGGAAATTGCTGGAGTGGCTTAAAGACAAGGATTACTGGAGAGACAATGTCCTCAATTTCACCCTCAACTTCATAAAATCTGGATTGAAAGATAGAGCCATAACTCGTGATTTGGAGTGGGGGGTTGAAGTNCCTCTGCCTGGATATGAAAATAAGCGCATATATGTGTGGTTTGATGCAGTCATTGGTTATTTATCAGCTTCGATGGAATGGGCTGAAAAAAATGGCAAGGTAGATGAATGGAAAAAATGGTGGATGGAAGAAGCAAAACATTACTACTTCTTGGCTAAAGATAACATACCTTTTCACACCATTATATGGCCCGCCATGCTNATGGGACATGGTGGCCTGAATTTACCATATGATGTTCCTGCTAATGAATATCTAACAATGTCNGGAGAGCAATTTTCTAAGTCAAGAGGTGTGGGCATATGGTTACCAGATATAGTTAAAAAATTTGATACCGATACAATTCGCTACTATCTTTCCATAAACATGCCTGAAAAGCGCGATACTGACTGGAACTGGGCAGATTATCAGGCAAAGATTAACAATGAGTTGGTTGCGGTATACGGCAATTTTATCCATAGAGTTTTGACTTTCATTCATAAAAATTTCGGGAGGATTCCACCTTATGTGAAAGACGATGAAAAGGATGCAGAAGTTATGAATGAAGTGATTGAAAATTTTGAAGAAGTGGGAAGAANNATAGAAAAATGTCATTTTAAGGAGGGCATTAAGAGAGTGATGAGAATAGCACAGATTGGAAATCAGTATATGAATGCAAGTGAGCCATGGAGGCTTATAAAGGAAGATGTGGATAGATGCAAAAGCGTGATGCACACATGTGCAAAGATTGTCAAAATTCTGGCTGTGGCATCAGCGCCTTACATGCCCAAGGCAGCAGATAAAATATGGAAAATGTTAGGCTATAAAGATAGCATCCATAACTATAAATGGGAAAAAGCCTTGGAAATAGATGAAAATGAAATTGGAGAGCCGATTCCGCTTTTCAGTAAAGTTGAAATGAAGGATACAATGGAGGATCCTTTCTCAAAACTTGATTTGAGAGTAGCTAAAATAATCGATGTTAAAGACCACCCCAATGCAGACAGGNTATATNTAATTGATGTTGATGTTGGAGAAGCAGGCAGAAGAAGAATAGTTGCAGGGATAAAGCCATGGTATAAAAAGGAAGAATTGCTCGGGAAGAAAATCGTTATTATTACAAATCTTAAAAAAGCGAAAATAAGAGGAGTTGAATCTGAAGGAATGTTGCTTGCTGTGGATGAAAATGGAAAGGCTGTTTTACTCATAGCCAGTGCAAAAGAAGGAAGTAGAGTATATGTGGAAGGCATTCAACCAAATCCAGATAGGGAAATAAGCTATGAGGAATTCAGGAAGGTCAAAATGTTGAGTAAGGGCAATGCAATTGAATATAGAGGAAAATTGTTGAAGGACGACAGCGATATAATAAAAATTGACAGGCCTGTCAAGGATGGTTACTCTGTTAAATGATTGTTCTGTCAAAACAATTTTGTTCGCCGAAGACAATAAATTTTAAATATAATTATGCATTATGGATATTCAATGATAAAGTATAGTACAATTTCACTTCCGAAAGAATTGTATGATAAATTGTTGCAATTGATTGAGGAAAAGCCTGAACTGGGTTATGGAAGTGTTGCAGATTTCTGTAAGGAAGCAATAAGACTTCATGTTGAAGAGATAAAAAGAGAATTAAGAGAAGATTTTCTCAGGAAACTGGATGTTCCACTGCTACTTAAAAATTTGGAAAGATTATCTGCAATAGATACTGGCATATATGGAAAAATGTTCGAAAAAATAAATGCAATGGCCTTCATGTTTTCTAAGGATTACAAGCTTAAGGAATGTAACTACGAATTTTTCAGTCATCTTGGTTATGCAAGTAAGGAAGAAGTTATAGGAAAGGATATTAATGAATTTTTTGAAAACGAGCAACTAAAAGAAAGAGTGAAAACAGGGAACTTAAAGGATTATGAAGTAAAGGGAATAAGAAAAGATGGGAAGAAAATTGATTTGTTGCTTGACATTGTTAGAATAGATAACAAATTATATGCTGGCTTTGGTAAGGATATAACAGTTAAAAACTATATTATTGAAAAGGAAAAAAGAACAAGGCAACTCTATGAGCACATTATAGATGAGATATGTGAGAGTATCATAGTTGTGCAGGATGGAAAAATAAAGTTCTTGAATAAAAGCATTGGTAGCACAGGTTATGAGCTAGAGGAAATAATTGGGAAAAATTTCTTGGAATTTGTAGCAGATGAAGACAAGGAAAGGATAATGGAGAATTACAAGAAAATAATGGAAGGAAAATTAGAGCCAAAACCAAGAAGATATAAATTTAAGCTCAAAGATGGCAGGATAAGGGAAGCAGAATTATATTCAAAGAAAATAGAGTTTGAAGGGCGTCCGGCGATTCTTGCTGTATTGAGGATTTAATATTTAGTTTCCTCCCCCTCCCCTATTTTTGTATTTTGATGTTTAAATTTTTAAATACTATTATTACATTATAAATAATTATGATAAGTTATACCACAGTTTCTCTACCTAAGGAACTGTACAACAAGTTGCAGAAACTGGTTGAGGAAAAACCGGAGCTCGGTTATGGAAGTGTTGCAGATTTCTGTAAGGAAGCAATAAGACTTCATGTTGAAGAGATAAAAAGAGAATTAAGAGAAGATTTTCTCAGGAAACTGGATGT
>MTNE01000133.1 GCA_002011355.1 Thermoplasmatales archaeon JdFR-43
CCTCTTTCTTTACCAACCTCATTTATTATTCTAACTGCATTCATTACCTGTTCGGGAGTTGAATTAAGATTGTTCTCCTTAATCACCTTTTCATCTGCGCTTTCCATACCAAATGCTGCTGTATTGCCAGGTGTACAATATTTTATTATCAACTCGGATATTTTTGCGCTTTCTTCTTCCCATTCTGATACTACTGCAGGGTTTACATTATCAATATGCAGCACCTTAGGCTTTAATTTCGCTATACCTTCTAATAATCTCTTAATTGCATCAATATTGGGTTGAGGTACCTCGCCTTTTCCAATTCCTTTCGCTTTATAAGAAAAAAAGCACGATTGCGACCCCAATCTAAAATTAGCCACGCCNTTTTTTCTCAATTCTTTAATCTCTTTTATAATATCTTCTTCATTTCTCATAAGCGGTTTACCAAAAGAAGGTTCAACACAAAAAGAACATCCACCAGTAAACCATCTCACACATCCTCTATATGTTTCTATTTCTGCTATCAATGGCAAGGGATAATCAGGATGTTTTTTAACAACCTCTGCTCCNAAAACACTCCATCTTCTCCATTCATTCATATTTCTCTTTCTATGCTGAATGCTGCCATTAAGAAAATCATATACAAAAGCATCCCCATCTTCTATCGCTACATAATCAACAAATTTACTACCNTCTATTAAGCCCCTCCCCCCTCCTCTTCCAAAGCCATATTTTGCGGCTGCCCCTACAAGAATTTTTACTCCTCTAAAACTGCCACAAATTTCACAAAACTCTTTAAAAGAGATTGGCATCCCACGAAGATATCTTCCAGGCACAATAGCCCCTGCCAATATTATGAGAACATCCCCTTTTATTTCTCTTCCTTGCCTCCATTCTTCTATAGTCATATANTCGTATTTTTCACCAGCATCCTTTATTGCACCAGCTATGTAGCGGGTATATGGAGAAATATATGGGGGCACACCCAAGCAAGCTGGTTCATCAACGAATCCATCCAATAATGTAAGCATCAATAAAATTAAACAAGGCTCCCATATAAACTTTCCAGTGGAAATAAAGGGGGGTGGGTTATGCAAACTGAATAATAGATGGTATCAAATTCTTTAGATTAACAACAACAGCCTTTGCGGGATCCGGCATGAAGTTCATCATTCTCTGATAATCTGTCTGTGATTGCCAGGCGGAGGCATTAATAAGCAAAACATTTCTGTATTGCTCGATGGCTGTGACATGGACATGACCTGTTACAAAAATATCAGGAACGATATCAATCACCATATAATCTTCCTTTTCAGGGGCCAATGAGGAAATGCCGCCATATATTGGCGCCATGTGGCGGCGCTTCAGCATCTCTTTCATTATTTTTGTTGGCTGATTCTGGCTCATATTTGGCAAACAAGTTGCAAAATCTTGTATGGACTGACCATGATATACGAGTGTGAGCACTCCTTCTATTTCCATATAGCAGGGGTTTCCAATAAATGTTATATTAAGATGTGAAAATAAATCTTTTATCTCTTTTTCAAAAGCAGGCTGAGGTAATGCAGGACGAACAGCATCGTGATTTCCAGGTTGCATTAATATTTTTATCTCTGGGGGAATATCAGATAGTTTTTCCGCCAGAAGTTCATACTGTTCATACAAATCCTCAACCATCAAATCTCTTTCCTGCCCAGGGTATATTCCCACCCCNTCTATATCATCTCCCGAGATTACAATATATTTTANCTTTTCAGCTACACTTTTTTGTCTCTCATTCCCTTTCTTACCTTTTATCCATTCCAGAAAAGCATCCCATTCCTTTTCCAGAAAACTTTTACTACCAACATGTAAATCTGACAAGAAGGCAACATAAATTTCTTCAGAAGAAAAATTCTTTCTCCTTTCTACAGGTATTTCAGGTCTTACAATGCTTCTCGCAATGAACATTTCTCCTTTTCTCTTGCCTACAACACCCAATACTTCATCATGCACTATCATTGAGTCAATGTTTTTTGGCACGTACACTCTAATTGATTCCTCCTCATCCTCTATTTCTACAAACAGACCATTTGGAGTGCTAACAACATCCTTCACAATTCCTATTGTTGCTATTTCTTCGCCACTTCTTAGAGCCTTCTTAATCGGTACAGCATTTTTCATTTCTTGTCTCTTTCTTAAGAAATCACTCAATTTTTCAAATCTACTACGGAATAGTCTAACAAAATCATCGAGTGTACCCTCGCATGTACTATTGCCTGTAACATCTCTTAAAATTTTAAGTCTCTCTTTCCTTATTTTTTCCTCCTCTATTCGTACTTTTTCTCTTTTTCCTTCCTCTTTCCTCTCNTCTTTCTTCTCAAAAAACTCTCGTATCATATCAACAGACAATATAAACGGCTTCTCCTCCAACTTTTTCAAAATATTTTTACACTCTTCAATACCATTTCCTCTACTCACTAAATATTCAACAGCTTCTGGCTGTATGAGCATTCCTTCCTTCTGAAAGAAATTAACTATCTCTTTCCTCACATCCATTTTTAGCCAGCACAGACACGCCCCAAGTGGGCACACATCGCCGCCAACGATTCACTCCAGCACCCTCCTTAGTTCCGCGCCCCTCTGAGCACCGGTAGTTCCTGGCTGGGCCGCTCCCTTCCGGGCCTAACCCCTTGGCCAGGACAAAGGCAGACAGACTGGCCCTCCAGCCAGCCGGTCTACCACCTCCAGTCCCAGAGGACGAAACTTCATCGTTGGATGCTGGATCGCTGGCAGCGGCGTGTGCCGCCTCGGAAGCTTCGGCCCCGGCTAAGACGATTTCCGGTTACAGGGGACGCCTAACCCCCCGGCCTAGTCTGCGCTTTTGGCCAGAAACAAAAATTGGCTTGACTTAATAAAGTTATGGCTTTTTGAGCAGCAGGAATTGACAGCGGAAGAAACGATAGAAAATCCATGCTAATGCTGCCACTTGAAAAGCAACATCTCTGGCGAGATGCCATAATGCTTTTCCATATTCATTTATATGCGAGGCACCAAAAGCTCTGTAATAGCCTGCCCAGAAAGCATCTTTTGCCATATATACTGTTGCTATTGCAAATATTGCAATTACCATAACATCTACATAAAAAAGCCATCTCTGCCAAGTTTTTTCCATGCAGAAAAATTGAAAAGGGATATAAAAGCTTATATGTTTTGTTTTTTAGTGAACATATTTTTTAACAGATAAAAGAAATTTGGAATAGTGCATTTTTAAGGTTGTATTACTACATCCATTTATCAATTCAATTTGTTTCACTTTTGTCTCTGTTTTGCCAATGCTTAAAAACGATTTTCCATTTATTCCAAAATGATAGTCACTGCCGCCATTATAGTCGAAGACGGAAAAATTTTAATTGCAAAGAGGAAAGAAGGAAAATGGGAATTTCCAGGTGGGCGCATAGAAGCAGGGGAAAGTTTGGAGGGCTGTTTAAAAAGAGAGCTGAAGGAGGAGCTGGATATAGATGTAAAATTCATCAAACCCTTTATGTGTGCAAAGCACGAATACAATTTCGGAAATATCGAATTACATGTTTTTTCTTGTGAAATATAGTGGGGAATTAAAACCAAAAGAACATGAAGAAATAAAATGGATTGGAATAGATGAAATAGATCGCTATGATTTTATGGATGCAGACAAAAAAGTGGTGGAAGAAATGAAGAAAAGATGGAATGAAATAAAGAAATGAAATTTGTAGCCCTTTTCTTTTCCTTAAATCTTTTTAGAAATTTATATTAAGGCGAAACTATTTCAAAAATTCTGTGATAAGAATCGGGCCGGCCGGCATACCTTTATCGTGTAAGGAAAGAACAAACATAGATGGGATAATTTATACAAGATGTCTTGGTTTATCGGCGATGGAGATAAGGTTTGCTCGAGGATTCATTAGTGAGGAGGAAGCAAAGGAAATTAAAAAAGTCGCAAAGAAATGCGATATCGCATTATATGTTCATACCCCTTATTACATAAATCTGGCAGGAGATAAAAGAAATGTTAAGATGAGCAGGGAGAAAATAGAAAAGACAATGAAACTTGGTCAACTCATGGGGGCCAAAATTGCAACAACACATCTGGGTTTTTATGGCGAGTTATCAAAAAAGGAGACTATGCAAAGAATAGTAAAAAATCTCCGTCAGATAAGGGATAAAATGAAGAAAAAAGGCATTGAAATTCCTATCGGCTTGGAAACAATGGGTAAAAAAGAAGTTTTTGGAAGCCTTGAAGAAATTGTTGAAGTCTGTAAACGTGTTAGAGGAACCGTACCTGTGCTGGATATAGGCCACATCCATGCNAGATGTATAGGCTGCCTTAAAGAAAAAGAAGATTTCCAGAAAGTTTTTGATGCTGTTGAAGAGCTAAATCTTAATCACTATCTTATTCATTTAACTGGAGTAAAATATGATAGCAATGGTGAGTTGTATCATGTGCCAATTAAAAAAGGAGATCTGCCTGTAATAAAGCTTATGGAATGCATACTTGAAAATGATTATGATGTCACTATCATCTCTGAATCACCAGTTGTAGAACATGATGCTGTTTATACCCAAATCNTGTTAGATAGAGCTATGGAAATGATGAAATGAAGTTTAATGATGCTTTACAGCATATCCAGGAGCAGATTCAAAAAATGCTTGAGGAGATTGGAGAAGATAAAATTGAGAAGGCTATGGAATATTTTTTTGAAGCAAACAACATCTTTGTATATGGTGCAGGCAGGAGCGGTTTGGTAGGAAAAGCATTTGCCATTCGCCTTGTTCATCTCGGCTTTCCAACATTTGTTATTGGAGAAACAATAACAAAGCCTGTTAAGAAGGGTGATTTGGTTGTTTTAATATCTGGCTCTGGAGAAACAATTCCAGTCACCATGACTGCAGAAATTGCTCGTCGTCTGGGGGCAAAGATAATTTCTATAACTGCTAATCCTGACTCGCATATTGCCAGATTTGCTGATTTGCTTGTTGTGTTGAGGCCGAAAAAGAAAATAGCTGANCTGGCTCCACTNGGCACGCTGTTTGAGGCAGCTGCCTGGCTTTTCCTAGATGCGATAATTGCTGAGTTGATGGCAAGAAAAGGCGAAAATGAAGAAAGCATGAAAAGAAGGCATGCAACACTGGAATAGTTATTAAGATGAATGAAAATGATCATTGCCTCTTTATTTCCTCATTCCTGTTTTTCTTTTATCTGTTCATAAATTCTATCGATAAAAATAAAACATTCAATACATATTTATACCCCAATATAATGCAAAAGCATGCAACATTCACCAAAATATGATTATCAAAAATTGCTTACCAGAGCACTGGATGCCTTGCCAAAGGACATTGTAGTCAAGGACAGATTCCAGATGCCTAAAGGAATCATTTTTTATGAGGGAAATACAACGATTCTGAAAAATATCACCGAAATTGCTGATATTGTTAATAGAGATGTGGAGCATCTTTTCAAATATTTATTAAAAGAATTGGGAACCGCTGGCGAAATAGATGGTGAAAGAGCTGTATTTCAGGGTAAGATACCAGAGAACAGGGTGCAGGAAAGGATAGAGAGGTATGTTAATAGATTTGTTTTATGCAGGGAATGCGGTAGGCCAGATACCAAACTAATAAAGAAAAATAGAACGCTGATGCTTAAATGTGAGGCATGTGGTGCAATCCACCCAGTTACTGGAAAAATAAGGAAAGGATAGTTATCTGTACCAGGTCCATAAATTATGGGCGAAAAAATTCCATATAAAAGCAGCTGCTATACCAGCAATATTGGCTTTTAAAGGATGNATAAGAAAAACTTTTGTCAAAAAAGCTAGTATAAACAAATTCAGGAGCAATCCTATCAGGCTTGCAAAATTGAATTTTGCCATTCTTTTCAGAAATTCTCTTATCCCTCTCTTCCCTCTATCTCTAAAAGTCCAAATTTCATTGAGTGTGAAAGANGATAGTATAGATGTTTCTATACTCGTTAAACTGGCGAGGAGTAAATAAATTCCGTGAGTGATTAAAAACCACAGCAAAAATTCATTTATTAAGACACTGAAAGCTCCTACTATACCAAATTTTACAAATCTTTTTATCTCTCCTTCATCCCATGCCATTCTNAGTAAGTGCTTTGAATATGTAGAATATCTTTCATTAAATGTCTCATTTCCTTTCAAAAGCACTGGCACTTCTTCTATCTTGTTATACTCTCCTTTAGCCAGAATTTCCAGTAAAATTTTATTCCCTATCGGATGCAATTTCGCATTTTTTATAACATCTCTTTTCACCAAAAAAATTTCTGATAACGGGTCTTCAACTATTCTGCTTTTTGGGAAAAGGAGATTAACGAACATTCTTCCTGCTACCGACTTTTTATTTCTTTTTCCTATAACAATATCTGCCCCTCCCTCCGCCCTCTTTATCATCTCCTCAATGCATTTTTTTGCATTTTGTATGCTGTCATTTAGTAGCACGATATATTCTCCCTCGCTTTCCTCAATACATTTCAATATAGAAGTTGCCAGGTTGCTCTCTAAAACAAATTTAACCCCTTTTTCTCTCAAACTTTTATTGGGGGAGCCGGCAACTAGAATTTCGCAGTTTTCTCTATCCAGTGAATCTATAATTCTTGCCAGTTTTCTTCCGTATGGAAATATAATTGATATCATGCTTTCTTTACCTTTAATGTCAATCCTTCTTGTTCAACCACCACAATTTCCTCTCCTTCCTTTATGCTTTCATCTGCCTCTGCCCGCCATATGCTACCTNTNACCTTAACCTGNCCTGGCTTTTCTGGTTCTATATCTGTAATTGCTTTTCCTTTCAATCCAACCATATCCTCTTCACCTATCTTTGGCCTCTTCTTCTTTGCTTTTATTGCTTTTGCAAGAGCATATGAAAAGAAAGCAGTTAAAAATATTGCTACAACTAGGCTTGCTACTCTGAATGAAGTGTACCANCTTAAAGGCATTTCATGCATGGCTTTTTCAGCTGGAATAAGCATTATCCCAAATATAAAAGTAATGATGGCTGCTGCAGTCCAGAAGCCAAAGGTTGGAGTTAAAGCTTCCACTATAAAAAACAAGAAGGCCAGCAAAATAAGCAGAATCCCTGCCACATTAATTCCTATAAAAGAAAGCCCATATAATGCCAAAATTATGAAAATAGCGCCTATTGTTTCAGGCAAATGAAAGCCAGGTGTTAAAAAGCCAAAAATTAAGCCAAAGATGCCAATTGTTAGAAGAAGAGAAGCTATCTGAGGGTCAGAAATATAATTTATGAATTTATCTCTGATGCTCCATTTTATTATTTTTATGCTGGCATCTGAAACATTTATTTTATAAATCTCTCCATTCACTTTAACCTCTCTTCCATCCAGCTTGTTGAGCAAGTCCTTTAAATCAGATGCGACAATCTCTATCACTCCTGCGTCCAAAGCCTCTCTTTCATTTAGAGCAACATTTTCAGTAACAAATTTTTCTGCCATGCTCTCATTCCTTCCATGGGCCAGGGCCAGAGTTTTAATCAAACCAGCATAAGCGTTTATTTCCTTTTGGTCAGCTTTCTCCGGCAAACCAGTGGCAGGGATTCACTATGCGAGGCTGGCAAGCTCCAATTACCGTAGAATTTGCCATGGCTGCTACATGAGAAGCCATTAAAATGAATGTGCCGGCGGAAAAAGCTTTAGCACCAGAGGGAGCAACATATATGACGACTGGCAAAGCAGCGTTTTCTATNATTTTAATAATTTTTTCCATGGAGCCAGCCATTCCTCCATTCGTATCTAGTTTTATAATCAGTAGTTCTCCATCTTTAGCTTCACTGAGAGCTTTCTCAAATTGATTGACTGTTCCTTGAGCAATTATTCCTTCTACTTCTGCAACATATATTTTCTTGGCAGATGCCAGCGATGATATGAATAGTAAGGTAATGAATGCTATAATCAGCAACTTTTTCATCAAGATATGAACTAAAAGAAATTATAAAGTTATTCTTTTTATTCAACCCTCATTATTTTCTTTTCTCTATATCCTGTAACCACTTCTATATGGCCATGCAGCATTTTATTTATTTTCTCGTCTCCAGTATCCACCTTCAAACTCTTTAAGTTATTCAATTTGTCCTTTGTTGCAACAACAATGATATTTTCCTTACCAACCTTTTCTATTATCTCACTGCTTATTGGCTGATTTCCTCTTCCAAAAATAAAACCTGTGCCCCCTAAAGGACTCACCACAATTTTTGTTTTGCTACCNAAAAATTTTTTGATATCTTTCTCTCCTGCATCTTTACAGAGTAATTTATTTCCTTTGACAACATCTATCCCCAAAAAACTTCCATCTATACCTAAAACCTTTTTAATTTCCCATGTCGTGCTTCCGCCCCCTATGATGTATATTGTTTCCCCGTCCATTTCCTCAATAAACCATTCAGCAATCTCTTTCTTTCCCCCTCCGCTCAGAACATCCTTGCCTGCCTGAATCTTAGCGTGAATTGGCGTGAGCGCGTATCCTTTAAGCTTGACTTTAAATTCTCCCTTCCTGAACGCCTCCTCGTCAATATCCATTACTTCTCTTTCCTCAATATCCAGTGTTTCAAGGGAATCAACAATCTCTGCAGCATCTCTTGGTGTAAAGGCAAATACAGCAGAATACATTTTCACTCCAGCAGGCACTCCAAGAATAGGTATTTTGCTATTTATGGCATCAAGCAAATCACAGGCAGTGCCATCGCCGCCAACAAAAACTATTATATCTGCAACTTCAGCCATTTTTCTTGCAGCTTTTTTGGTGTCTTCAGCAGTTGTTTCCTCTGGAGTATCATATACTACCTCTGCTTTTCTACCCAATTTTTTAAAAACATCTTCTCCCATCTTGCCTGAGCAAATAAAAAATTCTCTTTCAATTCTCAAAGCTCGCAAAAATTCTTCTGCTCTTTTTGGAGCTACTGGCTTGGCCCCTCTTTTAATTGCTTCTTCTACCACCCCATCTGTTCCCTTAAGTCCTACTTTACCTCCCATTCCTGCAATGGGATTTAAAATAAATGCTACCTTCATCATTTAATNGCTTCTATTCTTTCCTGTATGATTTTCTGTGCCTTGAATAAAGCTTGTCTTAAACTCTCAAATTTTTCTCTTGCAGATGGCGGTAAATCTTCTGCTTCTTCCTCAATCTGCTCGAGATACGCGCGGCATGCCACTATTGTGTTGAG
>MTNE01000041.1 GCA_002011355.1 Thermoplasmatales archaeon JdFR-43
CTCCTCCTCTATGTAATCCCATATCTCTTCATCAGACAGACATGGTCCAATCGGCTTCTCGGAGTCCTCCTCGAAAAGCCACTCAAGCCACTGCTTAACTAAATCCTCCTCGCTCTTCTGATGGATCTTTGCCATCCGGATCACCCCCTTCCGGTTTATGAAATTTCTTATATTATAATCTACTTGCTTATCTGTGTCAAGAGCACCTACTTCTTAAAGAGCGTAGCTTTCAAACAAAATCCTAAAACACCTACAAAATAACTTTATCAGGCAACTCCTGATCCGTGTTCCTGCTCCTCTCCGTTGTTAACCTGAAAGATGAAGGTCATGATTAAGGGAAAGGAAGCGTCCCTCAGGGCAAACATTTCTGTAGCTTTCTCACTCAGGATGCTTGTAAAAGGAGTTTCACCTTTCGCTTCTCCTTCAAATGACTTATAAGTCTTCTTGGGAAAAGAAGTTCCACTCACTATGAGAAGGACAGGCCAAAAACAAGTCAGGGACATGCGAGATGGGAACTGGTTCTGGATCCACAATCTTGTCCTGTCCAAGTATGCCAGAGAGCTTGGGCCCTCTGGTTTCTTGGTATATAGCGCCCTTGCTCTGTTTGCCAACTCAAGGACACAGATTTGCTTTCCCACCCAAAAGGCATTGGCCAAGATCACTGGTCTCAGTCGCAGGACGGTGATAAGGAAGGTAAAGCTCCTTGAGAAGCTTGGTCTGATAAAGGTGGAGAGGGGGAAAAGGGGTTGTGTTTACTATCTCCTTGATCCAGATGTGACAGAGAAGTCACAAACATGTGACCTTCATGTCACATGTAAGGTGAAAGAATGCCACACAAACAATAATTATTTAACAAAAATATATAACAACAATATCGCTGATAAGAAAATTTTCAGATTTATTGCTTCTAAGAAGAGGTTTGAGCCCAACACAAGGGAGGAGCTTCTTGCCAGAGATATAGCTCAAGCCTTGGAGGATGAGAAAAACCTTCCCTTGTACCTCTCCTATGCCAAAAAGTACCCGGAGACGTTTTTGAGAGGGACCTTGGCTGATGTCATGGAGAAACCCTCTGAAAAACTTAAGAAAGGTCGCGCAGCACTTTTCAATTATCTTGTCCAAAAACATGCCAAAGAAAAAAATCCTGGCCATTGATCCAGGGACAAGGTATATGGGCTTTGCCCTGCTTGAGGGAAGGAAGCCTGTTTACTACGGAGTTAAAATTATCAAAGGCAGAAATAGGCTCCCTCATGAGAAACTAAAGGAAGCAAAAGCAATTGTTCTTAACCTCATCCAGGACTTTAGACCTCAGATCTTGGCCATCGAGAAGACCTTCTTCTCCAACAATCGGAACGTCGCCCTACTGAACGTACTAGCCGAGGAAATAAAAGCAATTGGGATGAGAAAGGGGCTTAAGATCATCGCCTTTGCCCCAAGCACGGTCAAAAGGCACATCTGTGGGAACGGAAGGGCAAGAAAATGTGAGGTGGCCAAGGTGGTAGTGGCAAAACACCCTGAACTTAAGATCTTCCTTTACCAGAACAGGAAATGGAAAGAAAGGTACTGGCAGAACATGTTTGACGCTATCGCTTTGGGGATGGTGGTAGAAAGGCTAATTTCCAAAGCCTGCAAAACAAGCACAATGTAAGACAACAATGAGTCTTGACATCATTAGGAATATGTAGTAAAATATATGAGACAATTCGGCGGCCCTTACCATTGCCTACGGAAGCAACCCTTCACCCGTAGGCATTTTTTATTTCCGGAGTAATCTGAAAGAGCAAGTTAGCATCCATGAAAGGTCGGATCGAAAACAGGATAAAACGAAAAAGGGAAGAGCTTGGCTACCGACAGAGCGACCTGGCTTTCCTTTTGGACCACAAGAATATCTCCCATATCTCCCGCTACGAGAGGGGGCTTGTTTTCCCGGATTCGGAGAACCTTCTGAAGCTATGTTATGCCCTCAAAGCCCTCCCCGAATGGCTCTATCCCAAAATCACAAGGGAATGGAGGGAGGAGGTGATCAAGAAAGAGGAAATCCTTAGGAGCAATTTAGCCGGAGAAAGATGATGAAGAAGAATAGAAAGAAACCACCGATAATTCTTGCCCTCAATCCCTCAGCGAAATATCTAGGGATAGCGATATTCAAGGGAAATGAGCTTATCTACTGGAAGATAAGAAAGCTGCGGGAGAAAGGAAAGGGACCAGATAAGGTTTTGACAAAGGTGGAAGAAAAGCTCTTAAAGTTGATGGCCGATTATGAGCCTGAAATCGTCATAGTTGGCCATCCTTCTCGATTGCAGCTCAAAAATAGTCCTTTCCTGAGGCTCCTTTTGAAGGAAATAAGGAAGCTTGCGAAGAGGAAGAATCATCTAATCATCCCCCTCATCGAGGCAAGGAAGCACGTCTGCAAGGACATGAAGCCGACCAAAATGAATACGGCCAAGATCATCGCAACCTACCACTGTCCCTGGCTCTATCGCAGATACGAGAAAGAACTGAAAAAGGAAATCGAGGGCCAATGGTGGAAGAAAAAGTACCACACAGTGCTCTTTGACGCCGTTGCTCTGGGACTTCACTGCTATGAGAAGATTTCCCGGAGAACTCTCTCCCCACCACCCGAAGCCAAATCACAACCGTGAAGGGATCCCGTAGGCGGGTCACGGAGGGAAAAAGGGCCCTTAGCACCTTGGATAGTACCTTGAAGACCAGTGGTGGGGAGAGAGTTCTTCAGGAAAAGCTGGTGTTGATAGCCTCAAAAAGATTTCCATTTATAACTGAAGGAAGCCATATATGTGTCCGGCAGGACGAAGTGAAGAAGATATGCAAAGTCGATTCGGAGATCACCCCAGAACAAGGAGAATCCTAAACTGGTTCCCTCTCGGTTCGTCCCTGCCCGCAATACAAGCGGATAGAACCTCTTGGATTCGCAACCGATGCGAACACAGGAGATATCTCCTCTGGCAATTAAATTCTCGGTAAAGTCGATTACAAGAGTCTCTGTTCCAAATCTCCAGGCTATTCCTGCTGCTATATCAGAGATCCAAGATTCAGTGTGTCCATTTATGAACTGAATAGGAGTGCTGATTAAATTGCGCCATACAATCCCATAGGTACGGGCTCCATCTTGAAAGAGGAGGGAAGGGCTAAAGGACAATCCAACGGCTTGGGTAGGGAGGGCAAGAGCATAGGCTTTAATTTGCAGGCCGAAGGAGAGGCGTTCAGTGGATCGAAACCCGACACCAAAGATTAGACCCAAACTAGTGTAGCGGAAAGTGCCGATTGGATTTCCATAGAGATCTCGTTCCTCTAAGGGATCGGAGTCGAGGAGAAGAAGATATCCGCCCCAGCCCTTGCCTGCAGTTCCAGCGGTACCATAAAAGAACAATCCGAACGGACGAGTGAAATGGGAGGTTAAAGTGCTTTGCGATAAAAAAGGAAGTCCAGCCGGATTATAGAATGTAGCAGCCTCATCGTCTGCAAGGGCGATAAACGCTCCTCCCAGCCCAGCTACCCGAGCCGATACCTCGAGTTCGAAGATGGAGGCAGTTGAAATGTACTCATTTTTGGCCCAAGCGAGAACTCCATTGCTGAGGAAGAACGCAATCAAAAACCCTGCTCTTATCTTGCCCAAGCCACCCCCCTTACCGTCGAATCACCATCTTTTGGACCGGGGAATAAGTTATAGTTCCATCAGCATGCTTAATTTCAACACAATATAAGTACAACCCGGTCCCAAGGAGCCTCCCTTGAGCATCTTGTGGAACCCATCTTCCAGTTTCTGGGTACCGATCGGCAGCTGGATCAAGGGGTATGCTCACAACTAAGGCCCCATCGACATCAAAGATTTTCAAAGTAGCTTCCACTACATCATCTGGAAAGTTGAGCCAGAAAATGCAGCCTTCAGGCGGAACAGGGTTAGGACCCACTTTAATGAATTGGGGTGTTACTCGTGCTGGAAGAACTTTCAATGTTGTTATTTGAACATCTCCACCAGAGAACAGGGCTTGGGCTCTGATCTCAATAACGAAGTTTCCCGTTTTGGTTGGTTGTACGACCCAACTTACAGCGGCTGTTCCACCTGGGAGAATCAGGTCAATAGATTTTACAAGGTCGTCCAGGCAAATCAGACCATCGGGTAACGTAGCTGCTACCTGTGCATTAGTTATCGGATCTCTTCCAATATTTTCTACTTCTACTGTTAAGCGAAAAGGTTGATTTACAACTGGTAAATCTGGGATGATTGTGCAGCCCTTTATTGACAAAGCTGCGTTATGTACCATGGCTATTACTGAAGAAGACTTAAGAGTTTGCGTCGTTCCCTCCTCATTTATTTGCTTTATGCTTAATATAGGAACTTCGGCCACCGCTGGTGGCAAATAATAGACGTCTCCAGGGTTAACAGCTTTTGTGGTAAACGAGTACCTTAATATCTTAACTTCGTGTGGTCGTAGGGATAAATTCCATATGAATTTGTTAGAATGGATAAATTGAGGTTGGACTTCAAATTGTACATTAATTGGGGTCAATTTTTCAGGTATACTATCAAAAATCATTACATCTTCTAAAAAAGCGTCTGTGCAATTAGTTATAGTAAGGGTTACTTGAAACGTTACAAGTTGGTCAGTAGATTGTTGTAAAGTTTTGGCCGTTGGTTTCAATTGTACAAAGGCTTTTGCATCTTTTACTATATTTGCTACTACACGTATCAATCCAAAGTCTTGTTCAGGCACGTCGATGCTAGCTCCATACGGAACCAGCCACCCATAATTTATTCTTGTTGAAATTGTGCCGCCTATAGGGAACCCACCGAGAAGTAAGAGAAATAACGGATAAGATATAGGGACTTGAACGGAAACTACATCACCAGGGGCTATTTCTAACAACGGCGATTCAATTGGTATCGATACTGATATCGGTATTGCAAATGCTGGAAGATAAGTATAATAAACAACTTTTCCGCTCAACTTCGCGCGAGCAGCAAGAGTTTTTGAGGTGTTTTTTACTTTGACTTTCAAGGATTTCACTTCTCCAGGCAATATGAGGTCAGGAGAGCTTATCTCAACAATTTTCAACGAAGGTAGTTGTTCCTCCTCCAAACCCATTAGAGTCAAACCTGCGCGTTCATAGGTAATTATACCTATTGTAGTTATTGTATTAGTGAAGTAAGGACTTACTGCCCATAAAGCAGCCAAGGTTATCGCTTGCCCAACGGTTAGCCCGAGCTTTATTGCTTCACACATTCCCTCTCCAGCAACTGCAGCTGATAGAGCAGCAGGAGCTCCGGCTCCTCCTGTAACTAAGATAAGCGTTCCTGTACCCGCAAGTATTGATATTTGTAAACAAGTCACACCAATTTTGAGCCTTTCAATTTCATCATATAATGTAACCACTGACTCAATTTCTTCATTGAAACTTTTTGAAATCCCTTCCTGGCCGCCTTTTAGAATGTTTTCTGAAGTTAAGGCACCTGTGGGACCTGCACAATTTCTTAGCGACGAAAAAACACTTCGCGCTTTTTCCATAATCTCCTTCATATTTGGCATTCCGCAAAAGTGCTCAAAAATGTCTTTGATAGCATCCTGTGAACTTTGTGCAACAAGCACCGGAAGCTCACCTGCAAACTCTTTAAGCGCTATAACAAATCCTTTTTGTGTCCAAAGTTTTAGCAAATCATCTTCGCTTACGATCCGTATCTCCTGGATGGCGTTACTTATATCATATATTGATGTTCCCATTTTAAAATCTTCAAACCATTCAATTTCTTGAGGCAGCTCGCCAAGACCCGGACTCTTAACAAATTGTCTCACAGCTTCTAATAATTTATTAGTGATAATATTAGCAACAAAATCGAAAGTTCTTTTCGACACTTGTATTGCCGCAGTGTCGAGTACAAGCTTGTGCAGTGCTTCATTTCTTGCTGCCGCACTTAAAAGCGATGAAGGCAAATCCGTACAACCAGGCCAAGCAACATCAGCATTCTCTCCAGGCTCAACTGTATCGTTCCAATTGCCAGCGGTGTCACGGCTGAAAATAGCGTAATAGTAAGTAGTACCATTAGTAAGTCCTGTGTCAGTATAGGACTGTACTTGGCCAGGGACTGGCGAAGTATCTTGGTAAACTAAAATACCGTCAGTGTGATTAATAGGATACTCATTGGTTTTACGTCGCACAATCACTTCGGCAAGGTCGGGATCTGCGGGGTTTGTCCAAGTTAAGGTGGATTGTTCGTTCTCCCCATCGGAAGCGCTGAAATCGGTGACTAAAGCTGGAGGAGTAGTGTCAGCTGCTTTAACAATTGTGAAGTCGCCATCACTCAAATCGTACACTGACGGGTAGGAAACAGAGGTTATCTTCACACGGCAGGTATCGGACGGCTCGTTTGGAACCGTCCAATGGTAAGAGCCGTCGTTTTCAGTGGAATCCACTATGCTCTTCCATGTTGTGCCACCATCCGTGGAGTACTCAATCTTCACATAATATCCAGCATTTTGGCTTTCCCATTTAATCTCCTGTGTGGAACCCGCTGGCCACTTTTCTCCACCATTGGGAGAAACAACGGTTATAGTTCGGGAGATTTCTTTTGTTTCTTCAAATGCATATAAGCGCTGCATATAACTTGATCCCACATATATGACTCCGCCTGGACCAATGATAGGACCTGAATATAGCGCTCCCCCCTCAATTCGCCACTTCAAGGAACCGTCAGAAGGGTTTATGGCATAAGTGTAATAGTCATCTGAAATATAGATAGTCCCATTGGCGTCCACTGTTGGTGAACTGTAAACATTATATTCCACAGTTTGATGACTGGACCACTTGATGTGACCATCCAATGGATCGATGGCGTAAAGATCATGTGGTTCAGAATCACCGGCCAATACATATATAGTCCCATCTGGGCCAATGGCCGGAGAAACTCCTCGTTTACTCCCATTCCCACAAGGATTCTCCCATTTTAGGGTCCCATCGGGATTGATTGCATACATGCGATCGCAGCTCTGAACATAGATGGTTCCATCGTCAGCAATTGTTACTGGGTTGGTAACCCCACCAGTGGTCGGAAATTCCCAGATCAACTGTCCCGATGGTGTATAACAATAAACCTTCCCTGTCGCAGCACCAAAGAATATACGTTCTTCACCGTCTATAACTGCAATCGCAGGAGATGAGGATTGAACGTGATCTCCTATACGTACAGACCACTTAATTTTTCCATTTTGACAATTGAGTGCATAGAAGGTAAACCCTGAACCAATATAAATGGTGCCATCGCTGCCAATAGCCGGAGAGCCGTGGAAAATGTCGCCCTCCAAAGGCTCGCTCACCCACCGTAAGGTCCCATCCGGATTAATTGCGTATATTAATCCTGTATCCCAAATCGCGGCATAAAGAGTTCCATCAGCAGCTACAGCTAAAGAGCTAGCGACGCGTTGTCCTAAATCAAAGAAGGGTTCACCTGCCCCTGTTTCCGGATCAACTCGATATATAACTCCCTCGAAATCGGGGATATAAAGAAACCCATCGATCCCAAAAACAGGGGAGGCGTAAAACTGACCTGCGGACCAGTCTGTGGGATATTCCCATTTCTTTCTGGGTCGTGAAGGACCTATGTAGGGACTTAACCCTTGGTGCTTATTCCCTCTCTGAAACATGGGCCATGGAGTATCCGCAAGAGGTCCCCCACAAACTCCCATCCCATATGGTCTCCAATCGGGCCAGAAATCGTTTCCCATTGGATATTGGGTCAAATTGGAATACATAGTCCCATCCGCATTTATCATGCAAATTTCCCAGTTGTCATCGTGGAAGGCGTGAAATACAAGCTTTGTTCCGTCAGGAGACCAAGCAACTCCTCCCTCATTGCCCGGAGTAAAGGTTAAACGCGTTTGATTAGTTCCATCGGCATTCATTATATATATCTCACTATTGCCATCTCTATCTGAGTCAAAAGCGATTTTCGTTCCATCAGGAGACCAAGCTGGATGGCCGTCGCGTGCTGGATTATAAGTCAACCGGGTTTGGTTTGATCCATCCGCATTCATTACATAGATTTCCCAATTGCCATCGCGGTTGGAATAGAAAGCGATTTTTGTTCCGTCAGGGGACCAAACTGGATCCCGGTCGTCTGCATTATTGTAGGTTAGACGGACTTGATTAGTGCCATCCGCATTCATTACATAGATTTCTTCATTGCCATCGCGATCTGAAACGAAAACGATCTTCTTCCCATCGGGTGACCAATCAGGAGCCCAGTCATTTCCAGGATTTTGGGTCAAATTTCTTTGCTCTTTACCATTGATGTTCATTACGTAAATTTCCCAATTGCCATCACGATCAGATGTAAAAGCAATTTTAGATCCATCTGGCGACCAAGCGGGATACCAATCAACTGCGGAATTAAAAGTTAAGCGAGTTTGTCCCGACCCATCCGCTTGCATAACATAAATCTCCCTATTGCCAGCCCGATCGGAGTCGAAAACAATCAAACCATTACTGCTCAACCCTTTCAGTCCCCAAAATACTACGACAACGACCAACCACAATAGGAGGTGTCGCATTATCCACCTCCTATAAAAGCTCAAAAAGACTTTTTATTTTTAATTATAAGAGCATTAATGGGGGCATTCAAGTGCAGCTGGTCCGATTCTCAGTTTCCCAATCACTCCTCAGAGACCGTGGTATCACACGTACCGCTGATTCATTTCAACTGTCAATTTTAACCAGCTTTCTCAAAAACTATTTATCAAGCTCAGGTGAAGAAAGGTGGGGTTAAACATAATGCGTAACAAATTTAATTCTCTCTACTACATTCCAACAAAGGAAAAAAGTAGAGTCCCAGGTAGTGGTGTAAATCTGGCGGCCGCGAGCTGAAGGGCCTTGGGTAACTGAGCCGAGATGTGAGGGGTTGACCAAGCGGCCACCGGTGGGTTCCTTCTCGGAGTGAATCCAACAAGAAAGGAGGAACTACCACCGGTGACCGACCTAAGGATGGCGCTGTTG
>MTNE01000058.1 GCA_002011355.1 Thermoplasmatales archaeon JdFR-43
GGAATGGTTTGGTGATGTACTTTTTCTTGAAGAGGTGAATAAAGTGGTTGTTTTTGGTTTAGAGTTGTTAGAGTTAAGATTTAAGTGGTGGTTTTGTAAGGCCCTATTATTCTTATCCGTTCTCTTATCTGTTCCATCTGCTAAGCAATTCCTTGACTGTTCTTCGCACTTCCTTAGAATTTCCGTCGCTTCATAGATGTTCTTCACAGCTTCATAGATGTTCTTCACATTATAAAGGAGAATATTGCAAAGCAATCTTTCTTAATTATTGGGAGGTGTCACCTATGTGAATCCCTCCTGGGTATTTGGTAAAGGGGTAAAAAGCATTACCTCGGGTTGTACACCTCCTTTTTCTTTTAGCATGTGATAATGCATACGAGCATCTTTCTTGCAGTTGCTACGATTGCCACGTTATGCCCTTTCCTTCTTCTTATTCTCAGATAGAAGTTGCGTAGGTATTCGTCGTTCCTCACTGCTGCATTTGCACACTGCCAGATTCATCTTAAGAGTTTGGAGCCCTGCTTAGTCATATGGCCTCTTATCTCCTTATCTCCTGATTGCCTTATTGAGGGGCATAAGCCTGCGTAACTAACGCTTACGTGGTTAGCAAAGCGATTTATGTCTCCTATTTCAGCTCTGATTAACAGGGCTGAGTAGTAGCTTATTCTGGCAGTCATTAGGAGGATTGCATCGTTATCTTGCTTGGCTTTCTCTTGGATAATTTTGTCAATTCGCTTGATTTCCTCATTTATCTTATCGATTATTGAAAGGTTTGATTCCAAAAGGGTTCTGTCTGTTTCTTGCAGATCCAGGTCATCCAAGAATTCTCTTCCCTTCTTTGTAAAAGGATTGATATCGCTTATTCTATTTCTCAACAGGATAGCATGTACCCTGTTCTTTATCCTGTTTCTGTCCTCTATTAGCGCTCTTTAGCTTGTTAGATCTCTTAACTCCCTCACTTTTTTGGTGGCGATACGATTCTGCTATAAGGTTTGTTCTCAACAAGTGGGCAAGCATCTTAGCATCCAAGGAGTCGTTCTATATCCTTGCTTCAGCTATTATTCTCGTCTTTGATGGATGGGCAAGCATTACATCCAAGTATTTGTCCAGGATATCGTAGGCGAATCTGTAACTTCCTGTTGATTCTATAACTGCTTTTGAACCTCTGTATTTCCTTGCAAACTCTTGGAGTTCTTCATTAGATATCTTCCCCTCCTCTATTACCTCTCTTACTTCGTTTAAAACAGCCACGTAGGAGTTCTTTTGTGCATGTTTATTCCTATGTAGTACGGAACCGGATACTCACCTATTCGTGCTTCCATCACTGTCAGCGTCCTTCTGCCTGTTAAGTCAAAAACCGCTTTACAGCATGACACCCGCTAACTATGGCTTTGCTGCTTTCCGGTTAAAAGGGTTCACATGTGGTCAAAATAACAAAAAATAAATAACAGAGATACAATCCATGCAGTCCACACTCCACCAGCTAATAGAGGAAATCAAACCTACAAAAGTTTTTTGGATGAACAAAAAAGATGTTAAAATTAAGATCCCCTCGAACGAAGTTTGGGAGCACCGTGTTACGCACGTGTGAACGTCCTAGAGAGCCTGTTTTCCTCATTGAAAGAGAGGATAAAGAGGTTTCATAACAGGTTTCCCTTCAACAGTTCTTTTGAGTCTGTTCAGAGCTGGCTGGAGAGTTTTATGGCTCTTTATAATTATTGGAGGTGGTTATCTTGACAGTCCCAATTATTGGATTCCTCTTTCTTTTCTATATTTCTCTTCGAGTTCTTCATTTGGAATATTTGATGAACTTAGTTCTCGTTGATATGTTAAATATTGATTTTCAAGATAAATAAGTTTTGATCAAATTTTTGTTATTGGATGTGAGTTTGAAAATTGACCATAGCTTAACTATCTCTGGAAAACGATTGCCGAAAATTTTATATACTACTTCTAAAAAACGGATTAGATTGGGGGATATAATGCCATTCAGAGGTGTAGATTTTTACAATATTGATGAACTTTTAACAGATGAGGAAAGACTTGTTAGAAGTTCTGTTAGGGAGTTCCTTGAAAAAGAGGTTGAACCCCTTGTAATTGATGCATGGCATGAAGAGAGACCCCTCGACTTCAGGAAACTTGGCAAAAAATTTGGTGAAATGGGAATGCTTGGCGCTTTCATTCCAGAAGATTATGAATGTCCTGGAATGAACTACACGACTTTTGGTATAATTTGCCAAGAAGTTGAGAGAGTTGACAGTGCATTAAGGAGTTTCATTGCTGTCACCTCAGGACTTGTGATGTACCCAATATGGAGATATGGAAATGAAGAACAGAAGAAAAAGTATCTCCCAAAACTTGCAAGTGGTGAGATAATCGGATGCTTTGGTCTTACCGAGCCAAATCATGGGAGCGATCCTAGAAGTATAGAAACCACATGTAAAAGAGACGGGGATGAGTGGGTAATTAATGGATCAAAAACATGGATAACGGAAGCTGACATTGCTGATATAGCTATAGTCTGGGCAAGAGATGTGGACGATAGCAGAATAAAGGGCTTCATTGTTGAAAAAGGAACTAAAGGATTTTCTCAGCAGGCTATAACCAAGAAAGGTTCAATGAGGGCTGGAGGCGTTGGTGAACTTGCTTTTGTCAATTGCAGAGTTCCGGAGGAGCAGAGATTACCTGATGCAAGAGGACTCGGAGCTCCTTTAAACTGTCTTGATCAGGCCAGATATGGTATATCATGGGGAGCAATAGGTGCTGCCATGGATTGCTATGAAACTGCACTTAATTATGTTAAGGAAAGAAAGCAGTTTGGAGTGCCCTTAGCATCCTTTCAGCTTGTTCAGGAGAAGCTTGCGTACATGCTCATTGAGATAACGAAGGCTCAGCTCATCTCATGGAGGCTTGGAAGACTTATGGATGAGGGTAAGGCAACAACAGAGCAGATATCACTTGCAAAGAAGAACAATGTTAAAATTGCAAGGGAAATTGCAAGACTTGCAAGAGAACTCCTAGGGGCAAACGGTGTTAGCTTGGATTATTCCCCAATTAGGCATATGGCAAACATTGAGTCTGTCTACACCTACGAGGGAACAGACGACATTCACACGTTGATCTTGGGAAGAGCGATAACAGGGATTCAAGCATTCAGAAGAGAGATAATAACAAAGCGAGATGGCTATGAGACTGCATGAATATCAAGCCAAGCGGATTTTTTCTAAGCATGGGATCAGAGTTCCAAAGGGAGAGATAGCTGAAACTCCCGAAAAAACGAGAGAAATAGCCCAGAAACTTGGCGGCAGAGTAGTGTTGAAAGCCCAAGTTCTGGTTGGGGGCAGAGGAAAGGCAGGAGGAATAAAAAAAGCAGAAAGTCCAGATGAAGCAGAAAAAATAGCTTCTCAGCTTTTGGGCAGCATGATAAAGGGGCATAAGGTGGAAAAGGTTCTGGTAGAGGAAGCGTTGGACATTAAAAAAGAATACTATGTTGGGTATATTATTGACAAAAACAGGCGAACGCCGGCAATAATCTTTAGCAAAATTGGAGGAATGGATATTGAAGAAGTCGCTGCAAAACATCCCGAAGAGATACACAGAATTTACTTTGATCCTTTATGGGGGCTGCAGGACTACCAAGTAAGGACAGCTCTGTTTAAAGCTGGCTTTAGCAAAGAAGAATATTCTGAAATGTTTAGAATCATAAAGACGCTTTATGAAATAGCATTCAAATACGAGGCTGAGCTCGCAGAAATAAACCCTCTCGTTATAACGAGCAATGGATTTGTTGCTGCGGATGCTAGGCTGAATGTTGATGACAATGCACTATACCGCCACCCTGAGCTTGAAAGTCTGAGAGATGCAACGGAAGTTGACGATCTTGAGAGAGAAGCAAGATTGAAGGGATTGAATTATGTCAGACTTAGCGGGGAGATAGGAATCATTGCAAATGGTGCTGGTTTAGCAATGACAACAATGGATCTGATAAACATCATGGGCGGTAAGCCAGCAAACTTCCTCGATACTGGCGGAGGACTCGCTGACCCTACAAAAATGAAAATGTGTCTGGAGCATGTGATTAAGGATGAGAATGTGAAGGTCGTTTTCATTAACATCTTCGCAGAGATTACTAGATGCGAGAAGGTTGCGGAAGGAATAATTCTTGCCCTTGAGGAGACGAACAGAAAAATTCCACTTGTGATAAAATTGGTGGGAACGAATGAAGAACTCGGTAAAAAAATGCTTAGGGAGTATGCTGAGAGAAGCAATGCAGAGATCCATTTTGTCGATAGCGTTGAGGAAGGGGCGAGAAAAGCAGTTGAGTTGTCGAAGGAGGTGTAAAAATGGCGATTCTAGTAGATGAAAATACTAGAGTCATTGTTCAGGGTATTACTGGTTTTCAGGGAAACTTCCAAACAAAGAGAATGCTCGATTATGGCACAAAAGTTGTTGGTGGTGTTTCGCCTGGCAAGGGTGGAAGCACTGTGCATGGTGTTCCCGTTTTCAACACGGTAGAGGAAGTGGTTGACGCAACGGATGCAAATACCTCCATAATCTATGTCCCTGCAAAGTTCGCATATGATGCCATTCTTGAAGCTCTGGATGCAGGCTTGGATTTGGTCGTGAGCGTTACTGAAGGCATACCTCTTTACGATGAGATGAAGATTCAGAAAAAGCTGAGAGAAGTGAATTCAAAGCTTCTTGGCCCGAATTGCCCTGGAGTTATAAGTCCTGGCAAATCAAAGGTTGGTTTGCTGCCTGATAGAAGTTTCACCCCTGGCAATATTGGTATAGTTTCGAGAAGTGGAACACTGACTTATCAGATTGCAGAAAATCTCACAAAGGCTGGAATTGGCCAGTCCACTGTAGTTGGTATTGGTGGCGATGCATTGCCAGGTTTGACTTTCGTAGATATTTTGCAAATGTTTGAAGAAGATGATGAAACCAAAGCAGTAGTTCTTGTTGGCGAGATAGGTGGGACAGCAGAGGAGGAGGCTGCAAAATTTTTAAAAAAGATGTCAAAACCAGTTATTGCATTTATAGCTGGCAAAACTGCTCCACCAGGCAAGAGAATGGGCCATGCAGGAGCGATAATTGAAGGGAACACTGGGACAGCTGAATCAAAGATTAACGCGTTGAAGGATGCCGGAGCAATAATTGCTGAAACGCTGTTAGACATTGTCAACAAAGTAAAAAAGATGATTTGATGAATAAAATAGCGAGATGATTTCCTTAATGTAATTTCAAAAAATGGATAAACTAAAATACCTTAATTTAGGTATTATAAAGGAAATGAACAGAATTATTGCTGAGATCTTGAACATTCTAGCAGATGCCGAGACGGGATTGAGTTCTCAGGAGATAGCTGTTGAGCTGAAAATGAGAGGGATTAAGCTTGAACCCCGAACAGTCAGATATCACCTTACTAAACTTGAAAAAATTGGCCTGATACGGAAAGGGACCAATGGAAAAAGAATTATCACAAAACGCGGTTTAGAAGAACTCAGACAGAAAAGTGTTTTTGAAAGACTTGGAGAATTCTCGGAAAGAATTGAATACAATATATTTTTCTGCACATTTGACATTTACACGTTGAAGGGAACTGTTCCAACAAATGTGGCAATCATTGACAAAAAACATTCTGACAGAGCTCTTGAAATTCTTTCAGAAATTTCTGATTCAACTGTTCTCATCTCAAATCTTATTGCTGTAGCTGATGAGAACGAGAATTTTGGGGGAATCATGATACCCAAAGGAAAATTCGGGATAGCTACGATTTCAAACACGATATATGATGTGATGACAAGATCAGCTGGAGTATTTATGACTGCTGAATATGCAGGATTGTTACATTTCGAGAATTTCAGGCCCCAGGGGTTTACAGAGCTGATAAGCTATGCAGGAACTACTCTAAGCCCTGGATGGCTATTTTTAAAATCAGGCTTGACATCGGTATACAGAGCAATCAGAAAAGGTAGAGGCGAAACCATTATTGCAATTAGAAGTTTCAGTAAACATGCTGTTGATATTGTCATAGAAGAGATTGGGATTGCAAAGACAAAAGGAATTGGAGGGGTAATATCAATATCATACCCGTCAGACAGGGTGTTCAGTCTCCCACCAGGAACAAAAGCGAGACTGATTGTTTCAGCGGGGTTAAACTATCTCGCACCTTTACATGAGCTTGGACTTGATGTCGAGCTGAGAATAAACGAGGCTTTTATAGATTTTAGGGAATTCAAATCCCCTGAAGAAATTATTTAATGTTATATTTTGATGTTATTTTTCCGGGAAAGTTTATAATTTGTATTAATCATCAATACAATTCAAATCTTTTGATAAATTTTATTTCTTTACTCCTGAGGTCAGAGGGAAAAATCCTAGAATGAGTATAAAGAAACTTCAGGATGTAATAGGAAGAAGACATGAGTACGTTAATGACAATCTAAGGTTTTGGAAGAGGACAGGTGGATCGTGTCAGTAAAGCAAGGGAATAACCGATTGCTGTTTTTGATGGCAGAATCGGGAAACTGTTCAGTTGTGATCTAGTAGAAAAGGGGAGATAGTTGACAGTTAAGGATATGACTGTAGTTCTGAACATGGATTTGAAGGCTGTGTACACCATCCGAAAGAGTTGGGGGGAGCCGATGATCGTCGACATCAACGCTGACCATCTGGATTACGCTGTCATTGACAAAGGAAACAGAGAAGTTAGTTGCTATTGAAGAATTAACACTTACGACCTCCAGTACGCAAGAAAGGGGAGAAGGAGTTGCCGTTGGACATCGTTGCTAATAAAATTAGCAGAAGGCAAGGCACTTCAAAACCTGAAGTCATTATATGAAAGCTTAATACTAGTAACTCCCCATATATTTAGAACAAAAAGACAAATAGGGCTATTAAAAACAATAACCTCACTACAGGTTATGGCAGAGGGTATGAGTGTAGGAGAGGGAGGCGGGCTAACCGATGGGCTCCAACGTTGGAGCAGAGAGTGCCCGAAAGCACTAAGTAACTGGTGCCGGAAGCTTTTGCTTCCGGTTTGAAACCCGACCTAGCCGGAAAAGTTTGCATGCTAAGGTTTGTTAGGAGAGAATAAGTTTTTCTAGGTTTGGCAACCTGGGAAGGCAAGACTCTGGCTCAAACCTTAATCAGCCTCCCATCTTCCCCAACCTTGAACCTGGCAAATCCCGGTTTGACGTCAATGACTATGCTCTGGTCAACGCCGATGGTGTAAGTTTCCTCGAAACCGAAGAATTCTTCGGTCCTTTCAACTTTCATAACGACGTCGTAGAACCTCTCCATGAGCTTGCTTACCGCTTCATCATAAAGCTTTTCAGGATACTTGCTGATCAGCGTAACGTTATCGGACATCGAGTCGAAGAGTTTTAGGATGTCTACCATTGCTCTCTGCCCGTACATAAGCGGAATTATGGAGAAGCCATAGAAGATTACCGCATCATCGTGGTCGAACTCCTTTACAACCTTAAAGAACTTCTTGTACCAGGTTAGATCAGGATTTATGAGCCTGTAAAGCTCACCAAACGAAACTCTGTTCTTTAACCCTATTTTTATAATCTTGGTTTTGTTGAGAAGCTCAGCTAAGTGCGGAGATGCCTTTGAAATTGACTCGTATGTCTTTTCAAGCCGCCTGTACATCGTGTCAGAGAACACGGCAATGAACAGATTTTTTGAAGAGAAGTGCGAGATTATGTGGTAAAACAGGAGATTCCTGACAGCATATGGTGAGTCGTATACTATGAGCGTCCTGAGGCCTTCGAGCCTAGGGATGATATTACTGAGGTCGAAATATCCATTCTCGCCCCCCCCCCGAGTTTCTAACCCTTTCCATGATTTATATTTCCCTCAAAATTTAATAATTTTTTTGGTCAATTATCAATGCTCAAAGTTAGATCTTCATTCGTTGGCAACCCCCGCAACTTCGCGGAAAGCAGCTGAGATAAAAATCCTAAAACTCAAGCGAATTAATTTACAACATCATAACCTGAAGGTTCCGTTTCAATAACAATGTTGATGCTTCCAGAGTCGTGACAGTTACTACATGTGGTTGCTTTGTGGACCTCTGCCTCATGACACCCCATACACATATCCCCCGTTATGGCCCTGGGAAAATTAGAGGAAATGTAGTCAACGAAGGTGGTTCCAACATGTCCTGGTCCCGGACCGCCAACGGTAAAAACGACAGCTTTTGTCTTGCTGGATGCATGACAGGTGCCGCATGTCAATGCCTCGGCAGCGTGAACGAGTGTGGAGTTCGTGTCATTGGTCACATTGAAGAGATCATAAGTTGCTGCCGCAGCTGGATTTAAATTGGCATACTTGGCAACGTTATGGCATTGGAGACAGTATGTGGTGTTGACCAGCTCAGCCCTTAGAGCTGAGTCGACGTAATGGTATCTGTCGTGCCCCCACCCGTTCGTCCCCCAGGCATCCTCTATGGGCGAGTGAGTCAAGTAGTTGTAGGTTGAACCAGCAGTCCCGTTCACAAGAGCATCATAAATATTCTTGTGACACTTTGTGCAATCGATTTTACTTGCATTAATAAACTCGTGTTTTGCTCCTGCTTTGCTGAAGTCAGCAAGGTATTCTCTCGTTCCGTTGATTGTTAGGGTTGACACACTCCAACTATTTAGAGTGAAGTTAAGGTTGTAAAAATATTTGAACTCAATCTTAACGGAAAAATTCGTGTGACATGCTATGCACGCCTCATTCTCCCCCACGCCAATGTCAAAATTCAGGGCATCTAACACAAACCTCTTATGGGCAGAATAGTCGCTCCCGTATCCAGCATCGCCGAATGCATTTGCAAATGGAACTGTTACAACGCTCCCATCAGCAAGCGTTATGCTTGTTTTTGAATGGCAGTCCAGACATCTCGGCTTTACTGCGGCATGGGCTTCTTCTCCAGGAACCGTTGTGCCG
Organism: Thermoplasmatales archaeon JdFR-43; assembly: GCA_002011355.1. Lineage (GTDB taxonomy): Archaea > Thermoplasmatota > E2 > UBA202 > JdFR-43 > JdFR-43. Next base: position 8,944 of record MTNE01000058.1, read on the forward strand.
TTATCGTAAGCTACAGTCTGGATGTTTGGGTT
>MTNE01000051.1 GCA_002011355.1 Thermoplasmatales archaeon JdFR-43
AAATTTGCAGCAGCAGGTATACCCTCTTGGAAGTTATCTGCCACAGTGGGATTTTCTGCTATGGCAACGCAATAGAAGCCATAGTCCCACCATGAGAGAAATGCCGGCTTTTCTGTCTCATTTATTCCTTTATTCTGCTCTCTAAGCCAGTGCAGAGCATCCTGCCAGTATTTTTCTGTAGCAAGAGATAAGCCAAAAGCACCAAGCTTATCTGTATCAAANTTATTTTTTATAGTGGTTGGAATTGAAGCATCAAGAGCAAGCCATCCGTTTGGGAAAACTACAAACAAAGCTATTATGATTGCTCCTGCAATGTGTCTTGTTTTCACTGCTTTCTTTATGCTGTAAAATCCTCCACCTATACTCTTTATTGTTTTTACCATTGATGCAAAATTTATTTTTTCTATGGCAATCCATATTACCGACGCAGAAAGTATAGCCATTATTGGCACCAGATCATTAAGGAATCTTCCTGCTATCGAGAGAAGCCATGTTTCTATACCGAACCATGAGAGCATTACCATGTATTCTTTTCTGAAGGCCTTTTTATAATAGCGATAAAGCAGGAGGAAAAATCCAGCCCATCCTAATAAATAAATAGCTGGGCCGAATGACATTACAATTCTGCTTATGTCAAAGGTNGATGCTTCTGCAATTGTAAGTGAAACTTTTTTTCCGTATATACCTGAACCAAATATTATATTCGAAATTTTAACAAAGGACTTCAGCCATGCAGCTGTTGAATTTCTTATTAAGTAAAGGAATCCAAGTACAATACCTCCCACAGCAAATATTGTTGGCAAAGATATAAGCCACGGTATATTTTTCTTCCCAAGCCACAGGTATATAGCGCTGAAAACCGCAACGCCAAGAGGAATGATAAGCTGCACAGTTAATGAAAAGCCCTGCTTAACCCATAGAATCGGGAAAGATATAATGTAGCCCAAGAAAAGGGCAATCAGAANGCTCCTTACAATATGTATGTCTATTTTCTTTGTGAAAATATCCACAATCATCTGAATAATAGCAAATACTGCCACAACCGCATAAATATATTGTGAGGAAACCCATGTCATTGTTATAGCAGCAATTGATATGCCTGAAAAAGCAGCATATATCATGGATTTTTTGGCATTTTTCTCCTTCAAACTCATCATTAAGAACATGAGGGTTAAAGACGTAAATAACAGAATAAATGAGTCGTGGTCAAATAATGAATATGCTGAGCCGTGTCCGGAAGCAAGATGAATCGGTATCAATGGAACGACCCATGCAGCAATGACGCCCACTTTCCTGTTAAAGAGCATTGTAGCAATAAAATACACCGGAATAACTAATAGAGCACCATATAATGCTGGCAGAAACTGCATTGCATAGCCGAACGCATCTGTCTCATCCATAAATAATGATAAAAATTTCCCAGTGCCAACAGCGAGCATGTTGAAAAGAGGTGGTCTTCCTCCTGAGCCACCAAGAGGATAATTTAGCANAGGGTCCAGCTCTCCATATTTTCCATCTATATATGGATACCGTCCTGTTTCAACAGTTTTTTGCACAAGACGCATATTATAATAGGGGTCTGGACCCGCCAGATAAAATTTATCCTCAAGTTCGGTTGCCCCCTCATTTATTGCAACTCCCGAGGTAACGTTGAAATATGTATTCAGAAACAGCACCATCAGAAATGCCGCTCCTACCAACAAAGCATCTGTCTTTCTCATTTTAATCAGGATTGGATAAAGATTTGCAAATAAATATTTTGTGGTAAATATTAAAAAAATGGTGCCTATACAGAGAAATAGTGTTTTCGTTCTTAAAATCATCAATTGTGAAAATATTTTTATACTCACATCATATCTTTTCTTATGCGCATGAAAATAGCTATTTTATTGGCGCTCTTGCTAATTTTACCCATTGCAAGCAACGTTACAGTTGTCAAGGAANATGAATTATCTGAGACTACAAAAAAAGATATTTTCAGCATGAATATTCAACAATATACTCATACAGTACTCGCTGAATTGGGCTCAACAACATGGTGNCCATATTGCCCAGGTGCTTCCGAAACAATGAGTAAAGTTTTTTCCAATGCATCTGTGCCCTTTTATTACATAACTCTAGTATATGACCAAAGCGAGGTAGCAAAGAAAAGAGGCATGGAATTCAATGATTTTTACATACCCATGCTTTACATTGATGGAGGATATAGCGTAGTGGACACAGTTTCAGAAATTAGTTATTATAACGCGATAGAAGAAGCGGCAACAAGAGATGTTCATGATGTGGATATGGAAATGGAGGCAACGTGGAATGGAAATAACATCGCTATATCTCTGAGTGTTTCCAATGGTGACAGTACACCATATCTTGGCCATCTCCGCATATGCATAGTGGAGATAGATTCGAGATGGATTGATAATGCTGGAAAGCATTATAACTATACATTGATGGATTACGCACTCAACAAATACGTTTTCATTGGAGGAGGAAAAGCAAAGAATTTCCAGATAGAATGGGAAAATACATATGGAATGGAAAAAGGAAATACAATGGTTCTTGCCTATATTGCACACTGGTTGCCAAAAATACAGAAGAACCCATGGGATGATCCAAAGCCTGCTCGCTTTCTTGCACAATTTGTGGATGAAGTATGTGCAGTGGAAATATAAATGACTTTCATTGCTAAAACCTGAAAACTACAAAAAAGTTAAATTTAATTTCCTATTTCCATTGCATGGAAATAAGAGATAATCTTCTTTATACAAAGACCCACGAGTGGGTTCTAAAGAAAGATGGTACAGCGAGAATAGGAATAACAGACCACGCTCAGGAAAGCCTGACGGATATTGTTTTTGTTGAATTACCGGAGAAAGGCAGAGAATTCAAGAAGGGAGAGGTTATGGCAACTCTTGAATCAGTAAAATCTGTGGCAGAAATATATGCTCCTTTTAGTGGAAAAATTGTCGATGTAAATGAAAGATTAAATGATGAGCCTGGCTTGATAAATTCCTCACCCTATGACGAGGGATGGATTGTTGAAATGAGTATAGACAATGAGGAGGAATTGAAAGATTTGCTCTCAGCTGAGGAATATGCCAAAATAATTGAGTAAAGATTTATAAAATGAAAAAGGATTAGGAGGGGAGAAAAATGAGTAGGGAAGATTTCCAGCCTCTGATACCGCCTGAAAAAATTGTTCCTGAGCTAACAATAAAAGCTATTTTGGTGGGAGTGATTCTTGCAATCATAATGGGCTCTGCCAACGCATATCTTGGCCTATATGCAGGTATGACAGTATCTGCCGCCATTCCAGGAGCAATAATGGCTTTGGCCCTATTAAAGCCGTTTAAACCATCTGTCCTAGAAGTTACACTTGGAATGATGGGTGCTGCTGCTGGTGAAGCTCTGGCAGCAGGCGTGATATTCACTATTCCTGCTTTGGTTGTCATAGGAGCATGGCATCAGATTCATTATATTGAGACCACTGTCATTGCCTTAATAGGCGGGGTTCTTGGTGTTTTATGGATGGTTTTACTGAGGAGGGCATTGATTGTCAAAACTGATTTACCATTCCCCGAGGGCATTGCTGTTGCTGCCGTCATTAACACCGCTGTTGGCAGCGAAGAAGAGGAGGAAGAAGCAGCAGGAGGAAGCGTATGGATGCTCGTTGGTGCTGTACTGGCAGGCATAGTTAAATTCTGCCAAGTCTCACTTAATGTATTTAAGGGTAAAATAGAGTATGTTGTAAATGCTGGCAAATATGGAGTATTGGGAAAGTCGACTGAAGGCTATTTTTATGGAGGAACTGCAGCTTCCCCAGCATTGCTTGGAGTTGGATATATAATTGGGCCAAGGATAGCTGCATATGTTTTTGCAGGGGGTTTACTGGGATGGATTATTATTACCCCTCTTATTATAGTTTCAACAGGTCTTCCAGCTGGAACCCCTGCTCTGGATGGTTTTATGCTCATATGGGGAGATTATGTGAGATATCTCGGAGTAGGAGCAATGGTCGTTGGTGGACTATATACAATATGGAAGTTAAGAGAAAATCTTATGCATGGAGTAAAAGAGGCAGTTATTGGACTTAAAGGAGGAACTGTTGAAACAAAGAAAAGAACAGACAGAGACTTGGACATTAAAAAGGTATTTCTCGCTATTGGCTTCATGGTTATTCCTGTATTCCTGATATATTCATGGATGAGTCACATGTATATAGTTAGCCTCTTCATGGCAATTCTGCTTGTGCTCTTTGCTTTNGTNGCNTCTGCCATCGCAGGCTATATGGCTGGGTTGCTCGGTTCATCAAATAATCCAATATCAGGCGTTACTGTAGCAGTTTTGCTTATGGTGAGTATAATAATGCTCGCATTTGGTGTCACAGGAACATCTGGAATGACAATTGTTATTGGTATGGCTGCCGTAGTATGCTGTGCTGCCGCCATTTCTGGAGATGTTCTGCAATCAATGGCTGCTGGTCAGATGCTAGGCGCTACTCCATGGAAACAGCAGCTGGCTGAAATGNTTGGAGTAATTGCTGCTGCTCCCATTTTGGCAATTGTCATCCAGGCACTGGACAAAGCATATAAAATAGGTAGTTATGATTTGCCTGCTCCTCAAGCGTTCCTGATGGGAGGTATTGTTAAAGGAGTTATTGGCGGAGAAATGGTATGGCCGTTTGTCATAGCAGGAGCTTTTCTTGCACTGGTGCTAATCCTAATGGATATTCCTGTTTTGCCAGTGGCGATAGGAATATATCTGCCATTCACACTAAGCGTTCCAATCTTGATAGGAGGAATAGTAAGGGCATTGGTAGATAGGAGATTGAAGAAAATCTCGCCAGAGGAAGAAGAGGAAGAGGAATTAAGTGACTGGGAAATGGCGATAAAGAAAACAGGTATAAAGCCGAAGGAGAGAGCTCACAGAACTGGGTTGCTCTTCTCTGCTGGTCTGATAGCAGGAGAGGCATTGATGGGTGTCATAGGAGCTTTTCTGATTATAGGACATGTAAATCTTGGATTGCTTGAAGAAGCACCAGCTTGGCCCGGCATGCTCATATGGGGTTATATTGCATTTCTGCTTGGATATGTAGTGTTGAGAGAATTCAGGAAAGCAAGATATGAAGATTGATTTAAAAGTAAGGCCAGTGAGACAGATTGACTGGATTGAAGAAGAAGGAAAAGTAAGTCTTAAAGTAATAAAATTTAAAAGTAAATTCGGGCAGTGGCTATGCCGAACCCTCAAAAAGCCTAACTATTTCCTCATCAATCTGGATGAAGTGGGCTCATTTATATGGAAAAAATGCAATGGGAAAAATAGCATTGAAGACATTCTTAAACAATTGGAAGAAAAGTATGGAAAAGAAAAAATGAAAGAGCGCCTTATAGTTTTTCTCCTTATGCTTAAAAGGTATGGATATGTAGAATTTGAGAGATAATGTAAAAGCGGGCCCGAGGGGATTTTCAATGTGCCTGCCCGACAGACACACTTTCGAACCCCTGACCTGCAGCTCCGAAGGCTGCCGCCTTGTCCGCTAGGCTACGGGCCCATTCTGGAAAGTATATCTTCAATCATTTTTCTAAATTCACTCGGCAAAACGGTTCTCTCTATTATATCTTTCGCTCCTACTTCCTTTAACTTTTGTGCCCATGCTGTAGCAAACCATGCTGTATAGCCATATATGTTCGCATCTGGATCTATCTCCAGTATTTTCCTTGTTGCTTCTACCCCATCTATTTCGCCCCTCCCCCATTGCGTTAAGTTCAAATCCATTAAAACTAAATGAGGTTTCATTCCCTTTTCCATTAGTTCTCTGTATTTTTCTACTCCTTCTTCTCCACTTAATGCACTGTATACTATTATGGGAATTTTACACCTCTCCAGATTTCTTCTTATAAGTTCTTGCATCGTCTCCTCATCATCAACAACAAGCACAATCTTTTTATCCATTGATAAATGAATTTGTTGCCCTTCTTTAAACTTTATCATAAAAATATTTTGCTCCTTTATTCTGATAATATGTTTGGTGANCCATTTTTGTAGGCAATGTAACAATTTTCACATAGATAAGCGGAGATTTCCTCAACAAAATGGGCGTGCTGCTTGCAAACTGGTTGATAGCAATGATGACATTCTGTATCATTTCTGTCTCCGCATATATAGCAACCCATGAAGTTATAATATGTTGCAATATTTAATTTTATGGAAGCACTGTTTGAACTCTCAAAAGAACATCCTACCATGCCAGTAGCTGAGGCAGGAGCATGCTTAAAAACATATGGAATAAAATATGAAGAAGTATGTCATAATGGAATTTTTATTGCCAGTGTTAAAAGCAGAGTAAACTGGAATAAAATTGCTGGCAGACTTGCAATGTCTTTCAGCATAAATGAAATTGTTGGAAAAAGCGTTGGAGAGATGCTGGAGAATATTGAAATTGAAGGAAGTTTTAAGGTGGAGGGAGGAAATATAGAATTAAGGAAAAAAATTGGAAAGATAATAGTTGAGGAAAAAGGGGTAAAGGTAAATCTGGAAAAACCTGATGTCATAATAAAAATTTTTGGTAAATATTTCTGTAGAGAGATAGCCAGAATTGATAGGAGCCAGTTCGAAGCTCGCCGCCCCATGCAGCGCCCAATTTCCATGCCAACAACAATGCATCCTCGCATTGCTAGAGCTCTGGTTAATCTTGCAGAAATAAAAGAAAATGAAGTTATGATAGANCCTTTTTGTGGAACAGGGGGTATATTAATTGAAGCTGGTCTGGTTGGAATAAAAATTATTGGGGTGGAAATAAAAGAAGAACTGGTAAAAGGATGCAGAAGAAATCTTGAGCATTATGGAATAAAAAATTACAGGCTTTATAATGCAGATATGAGAGAAATAGATATTGACTTAAAAGCGGATGCCATTGTTACAGATTTTCCATATGGAAGAGCTTCTCATCTCTCAGATGATCTGGAAAAGCTTTATAAAGAAGCTTTTGAAAAAATGGCGGGATGGATTAAAAAGAGAAAAAAAGCAGTGGTTGGCCTGCCATCAATGAAATTTAACGAAGAAATTGAAAAATATTTTGAAATAGAACAGATTCATCCTGCTAGAGTACATAAAAGCCTTGTCAGATTTTTTTATGTGCTGAGAAAAAAATGAAATTATGGTCTTGAAACAAATTTATTTCCCTTTATATAAAAGCGAAGCGGCACAGGTAAATCCTCTTTTACCCCTATTCTGTGACTTTCCACAATCTCAAAATCATTTTCCTTTCTTTTCTCGATATAAATTGGAGAGTTTTTGTCATAAATTTTTATTCCGTTGTATCTCTTATCTATTCCAAACGCCTGTGTAAATTTTCCTGGTCCAGATGTCAAATTTTTTATATTATCTGTTTTTCGCCTTTTCTTCATGGTTTCTATACCTGCTAAAGGTTCGACAGCCCTTACTAATATGCCAGAAGGGTTACCATGAGGCATTGTCGTTATATTGAAAAGCCAGTTTCCATGAACCATATAAATGAATATGATACCTGCCTCTCCATTCATTATATTTCCTATTCTCTTGTCCTTGGCTCTGGAAGCTGGATCACCTAAGCCGTAATATGCCTCTGTCTCAACTATCTTTCCTTTTAATTTTTCTTTCCCATCTCTTTTTACAAATATGCAGCCAAGCAGTTCTTTTGCCACCAGAGCAGCGTCTCTGTTATAAAATTTTTTAGGAAGAGGCATATCCNCCTACTTTCAGACTTGGNTCTCCTAGTAAAACCCATTCCTCAACTGTCTTACAATGGATATTGTCTTTCATTGGATTATGTGTATTTATGTAATCAGTTAGCGTTTTGGCATGAATTGCGCCGAGCATGTCTGTTCCATTTGCATAATGCTTAAAGAAGTTTATATTCAAGAAACCAGAATAATATTGGGTGCAATCCGGTATACCATCATTGTCATAATCTCCAATTGCAAAATAATCCAGGCCAGTATAGCCTAGCGTAGCTATACTTCCACCGTCTATTTTGCGGGCAAGCCACCATCCCCAGCATTCTGGTGTTGTCTCCCCCTTCCATATATACTGATACCACTCTGAACCCTCCCATATTTTCAATAGATTGAGGATGCTCACATTAAACTGGCAGTTATGGCAGCCGCCCACAACACATACGGGGTACATGCCTTTGTTACTAAGCTTGTGCATGTCACCCACTGCAAGCCCGTCTATCCATGTTTCTTCATCGTGTGGAGGATGTGTTGCCCAGCCCATTGGATTGCCGTGACCATCAAAGAATAAAAAGCCGCATCCCTGACTGACTGCATTTATAACATCCTCTGGGCCTGTTAATGTGCCTAAAGAAGTCCAGAGTTTTATTGCCTCAAAACCTTCCATATATTCCAAGGCTGCCTGATTTTCTTCTTCTCCTTCGTAATAAGGATCATCTTCACTTGGCCAGCTATCTCCTCCAACAACAACCATCCTCTTGAACCAAGGTTGTCCATATGTCGTCGTCTCATATTCAATTATCTTGTCAACCATTATATCAACTTCCCATTTATTTCTGCAGGCAAGACGGCCAACATAAACATCCGGATATAAATCCAGGATATCTTTTCCTGTCATTGTCCATTCTGCAAATTTGCCATTTCCATTGCTGTCCCAGTCTTCAAAAACTGGCTGCCCATCTTCATATTTATACACATCAGCAAAATACAAATCGCTGAGATAACTTGCCTCCCAGTTTGACTGATCATCGAGATTTGCATATCTCACAGGCATGAGCCATCTTTCCTTAAACAGCCCCCCCTGTCTTCCTCCTACGAGCATAACATATTCTATTCCCCAGTTCTCTATTGCATCCTTAATGAAGTATTTTATCTTCTCAGCATCATCTCTTCCTTGGCTA
>MTNE01000115.1 GCA_002011355.1 Thermoplasmatales archaeon JdFR-43
TTAATTTCATACCAATCTTTTATCAAAAATTTATCTCCTGGCTTAACTATTTTCACTTCCTTAACTATTTTTTTGTGGTAAAAAGAAATGGGGCGATAATCATTTATTCCATTTATCACGCTTTCACTTCCGATAAGCATTCCTCTTCTGTTTTTCCCTCCAAGCGTCATAGCCTCAATAAGTATTTCAGCATCTGTATAATGATCGGGATGAGCATGGGAGACAAAAACAACATCTGTTTGTGTGGGGTCTAAGCCNAGTTCGTACATTTTAACTAGAGCCCCTGGCCCAGGGTCGACGTGCATTAAAAGCCCTTTATCGGCTATGTATATACCTCCTGTAGCTCTTTTCTGAAATATCGTTGCAAATCTCCCGCCGCCNGTGCCNATGAATGTAATCTTTGCCATTAAATGTAATACATTTTTGCCTATTATATTTTGGGAAATTGATAGTAGCGTGCTAATTAATAGCAATATTTTTATAGCCTGATTTTTTAAAATTTTATGAAGAAGTTGGCAAGCATTTGTATAGTTTGCTTGCTTTTTTCACTGGCATTTTATCCAGCAGTTTATGGAAATGAGGAAAAAGCGAAAATTGTGATTCAGCAATATAAACTGAATGGTATAGAAAGAGTTGAAAAAGAAATAAGCACGGAAAAAGCTGATGAATTGCTCGGAGAGCTTGAAAAACTGGAAAAGGCAATTAAAAATAATGAGATGGAAAAAGCTGCAAAATTAATTCATAAACTGGAAAAAGAAGGAATTGATGAAATTTATTTCGTGCATAAATTAATGAACGGCATAAATGTGTCATGGAATCTCTCCAATTTATTATGCTTTACATTTGGTTTTGGTGAAGGTGCTTTTCTTTATATGCCTGAGAATCTGCTCATAATAGCTGCTTTGCTGGGGATAATAAAATTTGAAAGCCTTTGGGATTTGCTGGCGTTCATTGCATTAGTGTATTTAGTAGCCGTAATCTCTCATTTAATTCCTTTTAGAGTGGCATTGCCCTTTACATTCTTTGCAGTTGTGAGCGGAGAATTAGTAACTGTTGGTCTGAATGGAATGATAGGTTTTCATCCAGTAGACAATCTAACAGCATTTGGAGCAATAATTGGCTTTATTGGACTAATAATAAATATTATCATTCCTAAAGAAGAAGCACCAATTTCATACTTTTTCTGCACCGGTTACTCTTTGCTTGTATTAGCGCCTTATCTGGAAAGCTCTTGAAGATATTTACTCTTTTCCTATCGCCGCCAGATAGGCAATCAAGGCCTCAAGTTGTATTCTTTCGTTGCTTCCTTCAACTATTCTGAATTCAACTTCTCCCATTCTGTCTATAATTTCTGCCTTTTTTATCTCTGGAATGGAAACATCGAAAATGGCATTGTGCAATCCCTTAATTATATCCTCGCCAGATAACCCATCTTCAATAAACATCTTATCCAGAATTTCTCTTGCTTTCAAAAAATCGCCTTTTATAGCAGTTTCAAGCAATTCTTTTGCTATTTCTGGCTTAGCAACAGCAGCCATTTTATATACAACTTCAGCATCAATCTTTTTTGTTAAGCTTGCCGCCACCTGCAGAGCATTTATTGCTTTTCTCATGTCTCCATTGGCAACATAAAGCAATGACTTCATTCCATCTTCTGTTATCTCAAGCCCTTCTTTCTCTGCAATTCTCAGCAGATACTTTTTCATATCCTCCTCACTTATAGGAGAGAAACGAAAAACAACGCATCTTGACTGTATTGGCTCTATTATTTTGCTGCTGTAATTACATGATAAAATGAAACGGCAGGTTGCTGTATAACGCTCCATCGTTCTCCTCAAAGCCGCCTGAGCATCTGGCGTTAATGCATCAGCTTCATCAAGAAATATTATTTTAAATGGAGCTCCCCCTATTGGAGCTGTTCTTGCAAAATTTTTTATTCTCCCTCTAACAACATCCAAGCCTCGCTCATCGCTTGCATTCAACTCTTCAAAGTTTTCCCGCCATTTGTCCCCATAAAATTCCTTTGCCAAAGCTATGGCACATGTTGTCTTGCCGGTGCCAGCAGGCCCCGCAAAAAGCATGTGAATGCTGCCTGATTTAACATATGCCTTTAAACTTTTAACAACGTGCTCCTGCCCCACGACATCATCTAATTTAGATGGCCTGTATTTCTCAGTCCATATCTCCATCATTGTACCGCCCTCTTTTTTGATTCAATAGTGGCATCCTTATCTAGGCGATGATCGATACGGAGATCAATATGTATTCTTTTAACTCCCATCTCCACCATCGCCTTATGTGCTTTCTTGATGACTTCAAATATTTCATCCAAACTTTTTGCTTCTATTGTTGTTGCCATCGCTCCCGTCTCATGCTTCAATCCAGATTTTTTTATTTCTTCTATTGCCCTCTTAACATATTTGCTAACTGATGCTCCCTCAGATGTGGGAAATATTGCAAATTCTGCTATAATCATGACTTTTAATAATTGCATCCTTTAAAAATTTTGAGATGCCTAATCCTAAAAATTATAAATTCTTTTCCAATTCATTAACAATGTATGTGAAAGCTATTCCTGAGAAATGTTCTGGATGTATGGTTTGTGAAATTGTTTGCTCAATGAAGCACTGGAATGTTGTGAATAGATATAAATCTGGAATAAGAGTGGAAAAGAAAAGCGTTGTTGATGACATCCCTCATGTTTGTAGCCATGGTAACAATTGCAATTTTGAATGCATAGAAGCATGCAAATTTGATGCAATGAAGAAGAAAGATGGCATTGTATATGTTGACTATGAGAATTGCATTGGATGCAAAGCATGCGAGAAGGCATGTCCATTAAATGCGGTATGGATTCATGAAAAGAAGGCATATAAATGTGATTTGTGCGATGGCGAGCCGCAATGCATTAAATTCTGCTCTCAGGAAGCGTTGGTTTTGGAGGTGTGAAAATGTTTAGTTATGGTGGAAATATTTTAACTGTTGATTTGTCTACAGGGGAAGGAGTGAAAAAGATACTGGATGAAAAACTCGCTTCAAAATATCTTGGAGGAGACGGTTTCGGCGCCTATTTTATGAATAAAGTGGTGGATGCCTCGAAAGATGCTTTTTCTCCAGATAACGCCATTATAATTGCGCCAGGCTTGCTTACAGGTACTGCAGTCCCCACAGCAGGCAAAACATCATTTTTTGCAAAATCAGCGCTGAACAATGGATGGAATGAAAGCGTTATGGGAGGAAGAATAGGAGTCGCTTTAAAGCAGGCGGGATATGACGTGCTAATAATAAAAGGAAAAGCAGATAAGCTTTCCTATCTTGTAATTAAAGATAATGAGGTTGCAATTAAGTCAGCAGAGCATTTAAAGGGTAAAACAACAAGAGAGACAGCAGAGGAGATAAAGAAAGATGAGGGAGATGTTGTTGTCGCCACTATAGGCATAGCTGGAGAGAAACTTGTGAGATTTGCATGTGTTGACTGTGATGAAAGACAAGCAGGAAGAGGAGGTATGGGAGCAGTGATGGGCAGCAAAAATCTAAAGGCTATAGCTGTTTATGGCAGCAAAGACATTGAAGTGGCCAAACCAGAGAAAATGTATAAGCTTCTGGAAAAGTACTATGAAGAGATGATTAAACATCCATCTTTTGAGGCAGATGGAAAATATGGAACAGGAGAATTTCTGGAATGGATGAATAGCGAGCGAGGAACATTTCCAACAAGGAATTGGCGGGAAGGAGTTTTTGATGAGAGGAAAGAAATCGATCCATACTACTGGGCCCCTCGTTATGCAGTAAAAAATAAAGCATGCATACAGTGTGTTAAGCCATGTGGCAAGGCATTCGTACTGAAAAAATTTGAGGGTATGCTGGATGGTGTTGAATACGAAACTTTATTTGCGCTCGGCTCAAATTGTGGAGTGGCAAGCATAGAATATGTTGCCAAAGCAAATGAACTCTGTGATTTATATGGNATAGATACCATCTCAACAGGGGGCGTAATAGGCTTCATCATGGACTTATATGAAAATGGGCTGATGAGCAAGGAAGAGNTAGGCTTAGAGGCAAAATTTGGAAATGNAGACGCATTGCTTGAATTGATAGAAAAAATAGCACATAGAGAAGGCATTGGCGATATACTGGCAGAAGGAGTCAAAAAGGCGGCAGAAAAGATAGGCAAGGATGCCGAAAAATATGCAGTTCATGTGCGCGGCATGGAGCCTCCTGCCTATGATGTTCGCGGCATCAAAGGAATGGCTCTCGCTTTTATGTCTTCGCCACGTGGAGCATGTCATCTACGCTCCGGAGCATATGCTTTGGAGTTAACTGGCAAGTTCTGGAAGTTTGAAGGAGTTGACAGATTCAGCAGTGATAATAAGGGCAGAGAAATTGCAGAAATGGAAAACTTCATGGCAGTTTATGATGCTCTTGGAGTGTGTAAATTCAGCAGAGGCATCTATCTGCTCAATTTTGAGGATATGCTTGATGCAGCCATAGGAAAGCCATTGAAAGAAGAAGATTTGCTTGTTATAGGAGAGAGGATATGCAATTTGAAGCATATATTCAACATCAAGTCAGGGTGGAAGAAGGAAGATTGCAAACTTCCAGAAAAAATACATAAGCCCATTCCAGAAGGCGTATCAAAAGGAAGTTATGTAAGCAAGGAAGAGGAAAAGAAAATGCTCGATGACTACTTTGCGGCGAGAGGATGGGATAAGAATGGCGTGCCGACTAAGAAAAAACTTGAAGAACTGGGTATAGAGGAATTCATGAAATGAAATTTATTGCCCTTTTTCTCTTTTTTATTTTAATTGCAGGTGTTGTGGAAAACAACTATGAAAATATGAATAAGAGTGTGCCTGAAACTGATTCTATTTCTAATGAAAAAGATGCTATTTCCACTATTTTCTATGATAAAAATGATGCTGCTCATTTTAAGGATTATGAGAATGAGAGCCATATCTTACAATGGTATGAATGGTGGTATGCAAATTTGAAGGGAGAAGATGGTAAAGGAATTGTAGCAATATTTTTTACTCTTGGAGATTTAAATAATCCTCTCCTTAGCACAGCTGGAGTATTTGTTGCCTTCTTAGATGAGAAAGAAAGTATCGAGAAAATTACATGCTATCCTTTCATTGATTATAGCTTGGATTACGAAAAATGCAATGTTAGTATAGCAGGAAACAGATTTTATGAAAAAGATGGAGCATTCATCATAGAATATGAGGAAAAGGGTTTCAGCATTTTTATGAAACTTTATCCTGAAGGAAAAGCTTTTGGGAATGCTACAAAAATAAAGGACTGGCAGTGGGCTGCATGGTATGTGGCAATGCCATATGGAAAAGGAGAAGCTTGGGTAAAATACGGAAGCAGAGAATACTACATAGAAGGAGATGGATACCATGACCATAACTGGGGAATTTCAAAGAAAATGGATTTCAAGTGGGATTGGGGAGAATTCAATGTAAATGATGAGTTTGCGATAATTTATGGATTTGCTGGAAATGGAGAAAGGAAAGGAGGGATCCATTTTGTAAATAGAAGCAATCATATCTTTATTCCATATGGGGAAGCAAAAATAGAATATGTTGAATGGAAGAGAATTTGTGGTTTTAAGGAGCCCACAAAAATGCATTTATATGGAAGGAAAGAAAACATAAGCATTGACTTTTATGTTGAGTTGCAGAAAGCGTACATGTTGGGTTATAAAAAAATAGGTAAGCCATATTTACTTGGAAAGGCATATGGAAGCATAACGATGAATGGAAATGAAGTGCAATTCAACAGCATTGGATTTTATGAACATCATGAAATAATGCCGTGGTGAATTTACTCCACCTTTTCTATTCTTATTTTCTCTCCATCTTTTATTTCTATTTTGTCTTCCAGTTTTGCAAATAAATTTACTGGAGAGATAGCAACAGGCCTATCATCACTGCTTACAGGTGTTGGTCCAAGGAAAATGCATATTGCCCTTCCTTCTGGCCAGTAAGCTATATCTCCTATTTCCATTTCTGTCTGGCTGTTTTCTTCTTCAACTTTTATATCTGTGTAGAAATAGTACTCATCACCCCATTTGATGACTGTACCCTCTATAGGCAAGTTTTTCAGTATTGCTTCCGCCGTTTTAGGATTTTTATCCAAAATTTTTGCTTCTGCTTGGCTGCTTCCGCAAATAATGCGTATTTTCTGCATAATGGAAATAACAGTCATTTTCTTAAAGGTTCTTATTGAGGGGATAAAAATGAAATGGTTGGTTTTAGTGGCTCATTGCACAACAGCAGTAAGCTTCTCTTTATTTATCGTTTGCCTTTCATTCTCCATATTCCTTCCATAGCAAATTTCTTTTTGCTTCCAGCATATTATTTTTCATTCCATTCCATTCTGCAAACGTCTTTATTCTATCGCCATATTGCTCATACAAATTCTTCATTCTTTCTTTGTATTTTACATCTCTAAGCAAATGATGATCTAAAATGAGTTTGCAATCTGTCTTTTCCATTATTTCAATTAAGTTTTTCTCTGCTTTTTCCAGATTATCCTGAGAGAAACGCCATCCAAGGAAATATGATGGTGGCCCATCCATTATGAGTAAATCGGGCATTTCTTCTAAGATGTAATCCTTCGCTTTTTCGTACACTGGTCCTTGTACATCTGATGCAAAAAGAATCTTCTCTTTATTTTCAATGCTCACCATTATCACATATCCAAGCCTTATGCCATGCGGTCCATGAGGAAATGGAGGAGAAAATTTCACTTTATAGCCATCCACCTCATATTCTTCTCCATCGCAATAAATTATCTCCGCTTTGTCTTCGAATAAATCTTTAAAATATAGCCCTCTTTCCTGCTGGCTTCGGTTGATATAGCTATCTATTCTTTTCGCAAAAATTTTCTTGCCAATGTAAAAACTCTCATCAGGATCATGGTGATCGTAATGATAATGAGTTATAACATGATATTTGCAATCTTTTGCCAGCTCCGCTATTTTCTTCTTCGCATTCTGCAACGCCTCTATCTCTAAAGGGTGAGGAGGCAAGCCGTAGCGAGACGGTCCTAAGGCAGCAGAGGCGTCTATGAATATTTTTTCCTTATCAAGCTCAACCAATGTCGCCATAGAACGCACGCCCAGCGAATCGGAAAATAACGGCAGCACTTTCATTACATAAAAATATGCGGAGAATATATAATGTTTAAGTAATGAATGGAAAAGAAAAGTAAGATAGAAATGGCTGTGCTGTATTTCTTTTCCGGGAGTGAGAACGAAGCATCATGCAGAATTTCCTATAAAAGAAAATTCAATACTGCAGCTAAACCATTTCATTCAATTATAACTTATCCTTCAATCTTTCAATTTGTTTTTCCACAGCCGTTATTGCTTTTTTCATTGCCTGCCTGAAACCCCAGCCGTCATCATCTGCAATAAAGAAACCTTTTGGAGAGGAGAGCCTTATTTTGCAATATACCAACGGCAATCCATGCTTCTTTTCCTTATGCTGTTTAAGATAAGCACATAAATAGCCAGTTTCCAGAAATTCCTCATGCTTTCGTATGAATTCTTTAAGCTGTGCTATTGCCTCCTCTTTATCAAACCCTTCTATTTTGTCTATCTCGCCGCAAAGCTGAACGAATATTTTTTCCTCTTTTCTATGGCTTGCTATCGGTTCGAGTAAATCTTTCTTCGTAACTATGCCAACAAGTTTTCCTCCCTCTGCTATAAGCATTCCTCCAATATTATTTTTTAGCATTTCTTCAATTACATCTTTCACCTTTGCATCTGGTGGCATAACAATTGGCCCCTCCGTCATTACACCCTTCACGGGAATTTTGAGATATCTTTTCTTTTCCGCTATAAACTCTCCATATTCTGGCTTTTCTTCAGGATGAATAACCTTTTCAAGCAAATCCCTTACAGTAATGATTCCCACAATTTTNCCATCCTCAACTACTGGCAATCTCGATATATCCTTTTCTTTGAATAATTTAACAACCTTGCCAATATTATCATCTGGACTTATTGTTATTGGTTGAGAGCTCATGAAATTGCTCACTGGCTCATTACCCAGTTGTTCCTCCACAATTCTTTTCAGTAAATCATCATCCTTCACCATACCAACAAGCTTGTCATCCTGAAAGACTGGCAAATGATATATATCGCTTTCAAGCATCAAACGGGCTATTTCTTCTATTGGTGTAGCTGGTTCAATTTTTGGAGCATGTTTTACAAAACTTTTTACTTTTGCATTTGGTGGTATCTTCGCCCTTATGATATCCTTCTCTGTTATTATACCTCGATATTCTTTTCCTTTCATTACAACAAGGACATCTGTATCCTCAAGCATAGAAAGTGCCCTGGAGATGGTCTCATCTTCATCTATCACTGCGAAATCTTTTGTCATTAACTGCTGGGCATATACAAACATCATTTCACCTCTCTCTCAAATCTCTCTGCAATATCAACATATTTCTTCAGCTCTTCTTCTGTCATTGGCTTTACATTTTTCAATGCCTCCTCAAAATGCCTTTTATGGATTTTCAACTTTTTCATTTCCTCTTTATTCATTTTTCCTCCTTTCTCAATATATTCCCTTATCGCCGCCATAACCGCTTCATTGCATACCGCTGCTATGTCTGCGCCAGTATAACCTTCTGTTTTCTCTGCCAGCTCATCGAGATTGACATCATCTGCCAAGGGTTTCTTCCTTGTATGTATGCGGAAAATTTCCTTCCTTGCTTCTTTGTCCGGAGGAGGAATGTAAATAAGGCGATCGAATCTTCCAGGGCGCAATAAAGCAGGATCAATGATATCTGGCCTGTTGGTTGCAGCTATTACTGTGACGTCTCTTAACTCTTCTAAGCCATCTAACTCAGTTAGCAGCTGACTTATTACTC
>MTNE01000175.1 GCA_002011355.1 Thermoplasmatales archaeon JdFR-43
GTTTCTGGAGATAATTATTAAAGGAAAAGCATGGGATGAAGATGGAAACGAAACAATAGTAAAAGTAGAAATAAGAATAGATGGAGGAGGATGGCAAAACGCTACAGGAATATTGAACTGGGCATATACACTGGATACGAAAAAACTCAAGAATGGAATGCATACCATAGAGGTAAGAGCATATGATGGAATGAATTACAGTAACATTATAAAAATAAACATAGAAGTGAAAAATAAAGAAAAGAAGGGAATACCAGGATTTGAATTAGTCATTATAATTGCAGCAATTGCAGCAGTTTTGATAAGGAGAAAAATAGAAAAATCTATATGATTGGCAGCATATAAAATAAAATGCCGATTGCAGAGGAGCTTGCAAAAAAGCAGCGCCAGATTTCCATAGCTGAATTCTTCGAGAGAAATAAGCAAATTCTAGGATTTGATAGTTTAACAAGGGCACTAATAACGTGTGTTAAAGAGGCTGTCGATAATTCATTGGATGCATGTGAGGAAGCTGGCATTCTGCCAGATATAATTGTGGAGATAAAGCAAATTGATGGAGATGAATATAAGATAAGCGTTGAGGATAATGGGCCTGGCATAGTAAAAAGCCAGATTCCTCATGTTTTTGGCCGCCTTTTATACGGCTCGCGTTTCCACAGTTTAAAGCAGTCGCGCGGGCAACAGGGCATTGGCATATCTGCGGCTGTGTTGTACTCTCAACTAACTACCGGAAAGCCAGCTGTTATAACATCAAAAATAGGCGAGGGTTTTCCAGCCCATAAAATTGAGCTTATCATTGATACAAAGAAAAATCTGCCACGCATTATAAAGGAAGAAATGGTCCACTGGAAGAAAAAGAGTGGAACAAGAATAGAGTTATTCATTAAGGGCAAATATGTGAAAAATAGGAAGCAATCGGTTTATGAATATCTGCGAAGCACAGCCATTGTAAATCCGCATGCCCGCGTTACATTCATTGAGCCAGATGGAAATGAAATAGTTTTTGAGAGAGTCGTAGATAAACTTCCTGAGCAACCAAAAGAAATTAAGCCCCATCCATATGGCATTGAGCTTGGCACTCTTTTAAAAATGCTTAAGGAGACGAAAGCAAAGAAAATATCCACTTTTCTGGCAAGCGAATTTTCTTCAGTAAGCTTACAAAAAGCTCGCCAGGTGGTGGCAAAGGCTGGTATAGATGAAAATAAGGAGCCAAGCAAAATAACTCTGGATGAGGCAAAGAAAATTCTCGAAACTTTCAAAAAAATCAAGCTTATGGCCCCTCCAACTGATTGCCTTTCCCCATAGGAGAAACATTGATAAAAAGAGGATTGAGAAAGGAGACGATGCAACTCTCTCCAGAATTTATTTCTACTGATACACGCCAGCCAAGCGTTTTTTCTGGCACACCTTTCATGGTTGAAACTGGCATTGTTTATGGAGGAAGCTTACCAAGAGATGAAAGGGTGGAAATACTCAGATTTGCCAATAGAGTGCCTTTGCTTTACCAAGAAGGGGCCTGTGTTATAACAGAGGCAATAAAAAATATTGACTGGCGTCGCTATGGCTTAGAGCAGAAAGGTGGCAAGGGCATACCATATGGCCCAGCCATTATACTTGTTCATGTTGCCTCTGTAAACATTCCTTTCACTTCAGAATCAAAGGAGGCAATAGCTCATGTTGAAGAAATTGAAAGGGAAATCAGGCTTTCTTTACAGCAGTGTGCCAGGAGAATGAAAACACATCTATCAAAAAAGGCAAAGAAGGAAAAGGCTAAGAGTAAATTTTTGCTGATATCAAAGATACTGCCAGAGCTTGCCAGAAAAACTGCAGAAATGCTGAATAAGCCAACTCCTCCAATAGATGATGTGATAAGCCAGATTATGAATATTATATGGATTGATGATGAAGTTGTAAGCAAGGATGGCATAGCAGAAAGCAAAATAAGAATAATAAATTATAAGAGGAAACCGCAGAANTTTATATTATATGCCGAGATTCCAGATAAGCAAAAGATTATTGAAGTTAAGCCGGAGCCAATGGAAATAAGGAGCAAGGTTATAAAATGGAGNGTGAATCTAAAACCGTCTGAAAAAGCAGAATATACATTTAAGTTAAAACTCGATGGCGAGGACTTTGATGAAAATGGTTTATATGTACTGGGCATAGATCCAGTAAATATTGTTGGAGCAGAGAAATGGGAGGGTGAAGAATGAGTACAGTAAAGGANCTGAAAAAGGTGGCAGAAAAGATTTATAACGATTTGGTAAATGGAAGGATTCCTTCCCTGGAGTTACCGGCAAGAACAAAATCGAACATAGTATTTGATGAGAGATACAGAGTATGGAAATATGGGAAGCAGAATATTACAAGAAGTGCGGTTTCATTATCAGGTGCTTACATGCTTTTGCGCACTATCTATGTCATTGATTTTATTAAAGAGATGATTGAAAATAATAAATCCTCGACGCTCAGAACTTTATTATATTTCCGAGGGATGGGGAGAGGCAAAGTTTAACAGTCAGGATGAATCAGATAAACTAGCGGAGGACTTGGAAATAATAACAAAAAAGCTAAGAGAAGATTTTAAGTTGCGCCCTGAGGAGGATGGCGCACGCGTTATAGGAGACATTGTGATAGAAGAAGTCACAAGAAAAGGAGAAAAGCGTCGCATTCATTGCCAAGATGATGTTGGCGATGCAGGCTACAGCATTCCATATAACGTGGAGAAGGAAAAGCTTCGCTTTGTAAAAGTAAATGCAGACAAAGTTATAGCTGTTGAAACAGGAGGTATGTTCGACAGGCTAGTAGAAAACAGATTTGATGAAAAAAGTAATGCCATACTCGTCCATCTAAAAGGGCAGCCAGCAAGAAGTACAAGGCGCTTCATCAAAAGATTAAATGAAGAATTAAATCTCCCAGTTATTGTTTTTACAGATGGCGATCCATGGAGCTATCGCATTTATGCCTCTGTCGCTTATGGAGCAATTAAAACAGCTCACATCTCTGAATATTTGGCAACACCATCTGCTCAATTCCTCGGTGTAACTCCATCTGATATACTGAATTATGAATTACCTTCTGATGATTTAAGCAAAGAGGATATTGCTGCTCTACAATCAGAGCTTAGTGACCCACGCTTTCAGGATGATTTCTGGATAAATGAAATTAAGCTGCAACTCGAAATAAAGAAAAAGGCAGAACAGCAAGCGTTGGCAAAATATGGCTTAGATTATGTAACAGATGTATATCTGCCAGAAAAACTGGCAGAAATGGGTTATGAAGTATAATAAAAATTTTTATGATAACAACATAGGTGAAAATTTTGAAAGTATGTATAATTTATGATACCAAAAGAGGGTCAACAAAGCAGATTGCAGAATGGATGAAAGAAGGATTGATGGATGCTAGAATATTGGTTGACTTAAAAAAGGTTGACAGAGTGGATAATTTTGCTTATGATCTCTTTGTTATTGGCTCGCCTATATACTGGGAAAAACCTCTGAAAAGTGTGGTTAATTTTCTCTCTGAAAATAAAGATAAATTTAAGGGTAAGAAAGTTGCTGTATTCGTTGTCTGCCTAGCAAAGCTTTTTGGGCACTTTACAGATAAACATGTTAAGAACCATTATTTAAAACCATTGAAGAAGAAATTTTAGACTCATTGGTTAAGAGAGGTGTATTTAAGGGGTGGTTGAAGAAACCAGATTATAACGAAAAGAAAAATGTCATCAAGTGGATAAGGGAAGTAGTGCAGGAAAACAAAAATTAGTAACTTTCTTAATAAAATTTAAGAGGGAGGGAGGAGTTGCAAGCTAGGGTCACCAAGCAAAACCCATTGCTCCACTGTTTTTAAGTCGGCGGGATCCCATCCTTCATCTACATCTGGCAGTACAAATTCATGGAAATGAGTTATGTAGTTGCTTATCGCTCCTGCAAAAACATTTCCTAAGACAGGTGGGGCTTCCTCTGCATATACCCTAAAGAATTCTGTTGTTATCCAGTTATCAACGCCCCCTACAACGCACCACTCGCCAAGATTTCCATAGCCATAGCCAGTATTACCAATAGATGCTATCGCCCCTTTGTTTGGCTGCTTGACAAGGTACCAACTCCAGCATTCTGGAACAGGATAGCCAAAAGTATTCATATATCTCTTGTTAAACCAGTCAATAGCAGTTAAAGCAGCTGAAACATTGAACTGGCTGTTGTGGCATCCGCCAACGACGCATATGAATGGCTTTCCTTCATTTGCTATTTTATCCATCGGGAAATATGGTGGTCCATATAAATCGCTGACAGATAAACCTACTACTTCCGCATGCTGTCTGTTGCCTGGTATACCTGGATAATGATTTGCCCATATCCCGGGGCTACCATGCCCAGAGAAAAATGCAAAGCCAGCTCCCTGGCTTAGTGCATCAACAACGTCCTGCTTTCCTGTGAAATTGCCATTTGCTGTGGATAGAAATATTTTTTCAAAGCTATCTGGCATGTAATAGAAAGCTCCTCCTCTTCCATGGAGAAGTTTTTCTCCTACCGTCCAGTCACCTTCTGCAATTTGCAGCGTATTGTTTCTCCATGCTTCGAATACCACTTCACCATTGCTGTTTTCAATCCATACATGTATGTTGGTATAATCTCCATAAAGTTTTGGGTCATATGATTTGCCTCTGATATAAAGAATGCCATCTATGTATTCCACATCTGCCCAGTGCAAATAAGAATTCAGATATGCCTCTCTTTCGGAAGGAGAGTAAGTATAATCATCCTTGCCAACAACATCGCCTTCAGAAATGGAAACAATTTTGGCTATGGGTGGAGCAGGATAGCCATTCTGCAACTCGGGAATCAAATAGTCATCATGATTGAAAGTCAGCTTTGTTTCCGCATTATGATCAACAGTGAAATGAGTTATGTCTATTGGCCCTGCCTCACCCTCATCATTGAAACTCTGAGCATACAACGTATATTCTCCATCTGGAACATTATTTACATCCCATGTTATGTTTAAATCCTGTTGATCGAGGAAACCATCTCCTGTGACTCCAACCATTCTGTAGAACCAGCTGCTTTTATCATTTGTTTCATATGCAATTATTTTACTCACCATATCTCTAACTTCTTTTTCATTCCTGCATGCAAGTCTGCCGAGATATACATCAGGATATAAATCGAGTTCATCCTTCTTAGCCATTGTATATTCTGCAAATATGCCATTACCGTTGCTGTCCCAGTCATCAAAGACTGGTTGCCCATCTTCGTACTTGTAAATATCAGCATAATATAAATCGGTTATAAAGCCTGGATCATCTCCTTCCCAATATCTCCAATTTGAATATCTGACA
Organism: Thermoplasmatales archaeon JdFR-43; assembly: GCA_002011355.1. Taxonomy (GTDB): domain Archaea; phylum Thermoplasmatota; class E2; order UBA202; family JdFR-43; genus JdFR-43. The sequence continues at coordinate 5,345 of MTNE01000175.1, forward strand.
GGCACATACCATCCTTTTACTCCTGCATTTGTGTTATCCTTTGGCTTAGCATATACAACTGATTTTAAGCCCCCAACAAGCAATACATATTCTATACCCCACTGCTCAATTGCATCTTTGATAGCATATTTTATTTTCTCTGGTTCATCCCTCCCATTATATTCTGCGTAAATTTCCTCTGTTGTTTTTAATATTGTTGGCATGCCTATCGAATTTTTATGTTCGACAAGAGGTTCCAAATCATCGGCAAAAACGGAAGGAGCTATTATCAACAGCTTGTAGGTATCTGAAAAACTGCTCTCCTCTGGTGCCTCATACTTAATGCTAATTTTTGCCTTTTCAGCTGCCAATACTTCTCCTTTTGCTGGCACATATCTTACAGGATATATGTTTATGACCAGATGTGTGACCCTCTCTCCATTTTTATTGAGTCCCACGCCTATATGATAATCATACCATTTTGAAGGAAATGGCTCTGAACTTCCGTATATCTCTTCGTTCTTTATCTCTCCAACCAACTTTCCATCTGAAAGACGGTATCTTGCTGGGGCTGGAATAATTTGCTTGGAAATTTTGTATTGCTCTATATTTTCCATAACGACATTTACTTCAATGTTTCTTGCACCAAATGGCAACTCCACTGCCTTAACCATTTTGGGCAGCAATGGATAGCCAGGCTTTATCAGGAATGCATTGCATTCTTTTACAGATATCTCTATATAATTCTCCTTTTCAGTTATAACCGCCTTCGAGAATACTATTTCGTTTGTAAATTTCTGCTGAGTTTCCATCTTTTCCTTGTAATTGTTGCTTTCTTTTCCACTTTCCATGCCTGCCATATTAAATCCATTCAACAAAAACGCAAGCGCCACCAACAATACAAATATTTTTGTCTTCATTTTTCTCCCCATTAACTAATGCTGCTAAATTTATAAAACTAACTTATGAAAAATCTCAAACACTCTTTTTTACTATTTCCCTCCTAGATAAAATGAGAAGGATTGCAACGATGATAAGAGTTAATTCGAATCCATATGTTTCCTTTTTGGTTTTCACCTCTATCAAATAGGAAACGCTATGCTCAGCTCCGTCATCATCAATGATTATTAGGGTAACATTGTAGGTTCCATCATGTATGTATTCATGAATTACCTGTGCCCCATAGCTAATATTTCCATCTCCAAAGTCCCAAGTGTAATTTACTATAAAACCATCCAAATCATATGACGTAGAATTGAAATATATTATCTCATTTTTTTCTGGAATGTGGGGCTGCCACGAGAAATCAGCTACAGGAGGAGCATTTGCTACTTCTAATTGCTTTTCGATACTGTCCCTTGCTCCATCATCATCAATAATTGTTAGCGTTACATTATACATCCCATCATCTTTGTATTTATGGGTGGCGTTTTTTCCATAGCTAATATTTCCATCTCCAAAGTCCCATGTCCAGTTAACAATGCTTCCGTCTGAATCTATCGAAGAATCAAGAAATGTTATGGTATCTGTATCCATTGGATATGCTGGCACATAGACAAAATTTGCTACCGGGGGAGAATTAACATTAATACTTTTTGACGTGGTATTGATATAGCCATCATCATCTACAATGGTGAGAATAATTGTATAGATGCCACTACTTGAATATACATGTGGCGGATTTGGCAAGACGGAAAAAGTATTGTCTCCAAAACTCCAGTTATATGATGTGACGTATCCATCCATATCATAACAATTGCTGCTGAAATACACTGCTTCTCCTGGCTCCGGATTTACGGGGGAAAAAGAAAAATCTATTGATGGTGGTCTATTTTCCACAATCACTGTCTTTTTGCTCACATTTGATGCGTTATTGTTATCAGTTACTTTAAGAACTATGGTGTAATTTCCATCATCATCCCACGAGTGTCTCGCAATAGAACTTTTTCCAGCTTCATCATATATGCCATCATTGTTCCAGTCCCATTCATACAGGATAATCTCGCCATCCAAATCATAGCTTGAACTAGCATCAAACATAATCATTTGTTTTGTTTTNNGAGTAAATGGGGTCCAGGAAAAGTTTGCTTTCGGAATGCTATTTATTGTTATTTGCTTTTTAGANATATTTATCATGCCATCCTCATCGANAACTCTNAGTATTACAGTGTAGATGCCATGTTCCTCATATCTGTGGGTTACATTTTTTCCATATGCAATGCTCCCATCTCCAAAATTCCAAGTATAATTTACGATGAAACCATCCTCATCATATGATGCGTCAATGAAGAATATTTCTTCTGATACAGCAGGTATTGCTGGGGCCCAGCTAAAATTGGCATATGGATGCTTAAACGACAGCATTTTTATTTTCTCCTCATTTGATGCATTATCTATTGATTTATATTGTACGACATGATTTTCAGTACGAGATATAAAAAATGGGCTATCATAAACAATCCAGCTGCTATTATCGATGCTGTATTCTGTTTTATTCACACCTGATAAATCATCTGTTGCTAGAAGAGTTATTGAAATGTTATCACCAGTTACATCATGTTGTATCTCCGTGAAAGGTGGGTTTTTATCAATTTTGAAACAGTAAGTTTTTGTTTCCTCCTCATTACCCGCATAATCCACGGCTGAATAATTCAGGCAGTATATGCCACCTTCATGAAATATTATTGTAATATTATCTTGAGCAATTTGCCAAGCCCCTCCATTAACCTGATAAGTAATATGCTGAAGAGATGATATGTTATCTCCGGCAGCCAGCATTATTGTAACATTTCCAGTATACCAGTTGTTCCATCCATCGGGTATAACAGGAGTTATTAATAGGTGTGTCACTGGAGGAGTTTTATCAATGAATAATTTTATCTGCTTTGCCTCTTCAGCATTTTTTAGATAGTCCACTGAATAGAAGGAAATAACATGTATTCCCTCTTGAGCAATATTGAATTCCCCTGTATATTCCGTCCAGCTGCCATTATCAATTTTATAATAAGTGATATTCACCCCAGTTTCATCTGTTGCATTTAAAATTATGGTTACATCTGAAACATACCATCCATTTTCTCCATTTGGATGGGATGGTATTAAATTACACTCTGTAAATGGAGGATTGGTTTCAAAGCTGATGATTTTTTGGGTAAGATTGATGATGCCATCATCATCCCTTACTATTAAAATAACAGTATAATTTCCACTTGATTCATATTCATGCACTGGATTCTGTTCATACGAAATATTTCCGTCTCCGAAAATCCATGTGTAATTTACAATATAGCCATCTAAATCATATGATGTGGAATTGAAATGTATCATCAAATAATTTTCAGAATAAGAGAAACTGGCATGTGGAGGTTCATTCAATATAGTGATATTCTTGGTGATTGTAACAGAGGCGTTATCATCATCTGTAACAATGAGGATAACATTGTATATTCCATTATCCGCATACTGATGTTGTGGATTCTGTTCATATGCATAGCTTCCATCTCCAAAAT
>MTNE01000028.1 GCA_002011355.1 Thermoplasmatales archaeon JdFR-43
GGTTTAAAGAGGGAGGAGACGGACATGAAGCGGTGGTAGATGACGTTTGTGTCAGGACAGAAGTACACTCTCTTCTTCAGGCTGCGGTAGTGGTTGAGCATTTTAATGAACTCTTCTGAGTTCTCGTAGGAAATTACCCCGCTCACAAGCAGACACTCCGCAAAGTCGCTGTAGGAAGGCATCTCATCTGCCAGATGGTCGAAGTAGCTCTGCTGGCTTTGAAAGTCAACTTCCCCCTGCTTTATGCTGAGCCTGTAGTGCTCGCCTTCAGGCTTCGCTTCGAATAGCTGGAAGCGAGAATACAATGGATACATAACGCTGACCTCATCCACTAGATTGAGCAGAATTTGCAGCTCGGCAGCGCTGACAACCTCTTCGCCGAAACTCATCTTAATCACCCTCCGTCCTCTCTGCTTGGGTAATGAAATCCCTGAGCTTCTGATTTGAAAGAGGTATCATCATGTAAGGCTTGTTTTCAAGCCTTTTTACTGCCAGATAGAAAACGTGGTCCATCCTGTGCTTAACAGCAGGTATCAGGGCTGCAGCAACAAGTGCCTTTCTGCCTGGAGTTACGTCGATGGCTATGCTGCAACCCTCTTCTCTCAGCTTCTTTATCAGGTCGCTTATCGTTTTACCAGCTTCGATGAAGTCTGCTTCTGGAACAACATGAGTGTGTATTTCGGGAGAGATGCCGAATTCATCGCTCAGGATTTTCATACCTTCAGCTGCCTTTTCAAGTTCATGGTAAAAGAGGTCCTCTGCGAAGATGTAGATGACATCCGGGAAATACTCCTTTTCCATCAGGACAGCATAGTACGTGTTTATGAGAGCCTAGGTGGAGCGGCCGAGGATTGTGATGTAAGCTTTCCTTTCGGGCATAGTATCATCAAAGTTGATTTGTTTTGTAATACTTAAAGTTTTTGTTCAATTGTTTAAAAGGTTGAAACTTATGTATCCAATACCGGTTAATTTAACCCCATATTCATCAAGCAAATCCATTAGTGTAAAATTCTCAACATTTTCTTTACTGCTTTTCCAGAATATACTATTGATCCCGGGATAAATAGCCACTGCGAACTTGCAGCCAAGAGCGTCCTTGTAGGTGTGCATTTTGTAGATATCCTCAAGTTTTGCCCACGTTTCGTAGTTTGCAGTCCTCTCAAAATCAGCCCCATATTCGTCAAATTCTTCAATGTCTTCTGAATTTAGGCCAACGATGTCGAGCTTGAATTTGGCATCGAATACTCCGATTAATTCCACTTCACTATTCAAAGAATCAGGATTCCCATTGAAAAGAGAGAAATCAGGTCTGAGCGATACCGTGTAGCTCCATCTTTTAGGTGTGAGTTTCCTGTTGTAATACAATCTCCATCCGTTTTCAAATTCAGCATATACATTTCCTTTATCGGAGAGTTCTCCTGTGAGATTAACGTAGATTTTCGACCTTTTTAGACTCAGTATTTCTCCAAGTTTCTCTACAAGCCTGAAAAATACCCAGTATTCATAGAGTGTAGCTATATCCTTGTTGTCGATTGCCCTCTGCAATTCACTGAAAAACGGGATGTAAGCTGTAAATTCTCTATAAAGTTGCAGCAAATCTCTGTATCCGTCTCCTTTAAGCAGTATCCGTGAGCTGTAAGGGAAAAGAGTCATTTCTCCGACCTCATCCCATAGCGGATTGGTGGCGATGAATTCAAGCTCGTTTAAAAATTCAATGAACTCCGCTTCCCCATCTCTGTTGTTATTTAGCATGCTGGTATCCAGAACACGCTGTGACCACTCAATCAGAAGGTTGAGGAAGTATTTAACGAAGCGGTTTTCAGGCGTGTCTTCCGTTTCATACCTTCTGTAACCTAAAACTTTGGTTGGAGTGTGTCCTTTCAAATATTTTGCTATCAGAACTCTGTCTCTCGCTTTTACGAGATACTCAGGATGGTGCAGTATTGAAACAAGCATATCAAGATTTACTTCATCAACATCGTGGAGGTCAAGCAACCCCTCTTCCAAAACAAGCTTTCTTTTTATTCTGTTCATTACGGTCTCAAACGCCTCAGGTATGCGATCTCTGTTATATTTGAAGTAGTGATAAGCGAAAAGTTCGTTTACAGGCTCATCTCCCTCCTCAACCGTAAATACGGTGGGCGATTCGATGGAGAAGTTTAGAGCCAGAGACATCCTTGAGATATCTCCGGTAAGCTTCTCTGCAAATTTGTTGAAGGTGTCAATCAGCACTGGAACGTATTCCTCAGTTACATTCAGAATACCTTTCATCATGGCCAGCTTCTCTGAAAGCACTGTAACGGGAAATTCCATTCTTGAACCATCCTGGAAGTCTATGATCAGCCTTGATTTTCCGATGTAGTTCTTGAAAATGAATTCGAAAACATTATCAGCAGGTGGGTATTTTTCTATTTCGCTTTTAGGCAGTCCGGGGATGACTACATTTTCTGCATTGTCTGCATCTAACCAATAGTTTTTCCATTCAAACAGGATCAGTTCCCTACCCTCAAGACTGTAAGCCCAGCAACCATTTTCTCTGCTACCAATCCTGAATGGGAATTCTGACTCTTCTGCGTTGCATATAGCCCTAACTCTCAATCGGAGCCACCTCTGAAAGATTAGCTGAAGCTTGCAAAACCAATTTCGTAGAGCTGTCTGAGCATGCGGAGAACTTTCCTAGCGGTGTGCTTGAATTTATAGTTGCCTTCTAAGTTCCTCAATTCATTCAAGATTGTATCCAATCTGGATTGTTGTTCCTCGAATCTTATTTCTTCACCTGAAATATTTCCAGTCTTTGCAAGCTTGAATATCAGCAGGAGGGGTTTTTCAAGCTTTTTTCTGTTTCCATGGAACTTCGGAAGGACTTTCATCAGCAGAGCAAGATCTAAGATTTCGTCTTCATTCTGGAAGTTAACTATACCGTTTTCCCAGCTCTCTTTTGCACTTCTGAAGAACAAGGCAATTTCATCAACAACCCTGTAGCCGAAGTGCAGGTCATAAGGTTCGAGAGCTCTGTTAAGGTTCTTGAGGATTTCCCAATAGCGCGTGTTTCTGAGTTCTCTTACGGCATCGTTGAGCTCCGCTTTGGAAAATCCGAGGAATCTCCCACTTCTCGTGAAGTCATCGAGTACTTTTTTCTTGAGATCGTCTAAATCGCTCCTAAAAACTTTACTTTCCGTAACATAATTTTCGAGGTCGACATCGTGGAACTCTATCGTAAACGCTCTGTCGAGGACTTTCGGGCTGAATGCATATGTCGTCTCATCCATGTTTACGGTTCCTATCACGTAGAGATTTGGTGGAAGTCGAATTTCCTTTGGTATGTCTATGCCGTCTACATCGTGGAGTTTAATTGACTCGACCGTGTACCCACTCTCATCTCTACCACTTTCGAGGACGCTGAGGAAGTCCGCAAAGTAGTACTCGACGTGGGCGAGGTTCATTTCGTCGAGTATTACGAAGTATGGCATAGCGTTCTCTCTGTTCTTTTCGTAGCATTCTATGGCTTTCAAAATTAAATCGAGTAATGGCGTTTTGTAGTACTTTCCGTCCAGAGGGTTGTAGTACCCGATTAACGGTTTCGAGTCGCGCCAGTCTGGGCGAACAGGGCAGAATATTTTGTTCTCCTGAAAAACCCACTTAAGAGTCTCTTGATCTTTCATTCTTACTTCAACATACCCGCTTTGGGGAATCGACAATGGCTCTCCGTCCAACCTCTCGAACTTAGAAAGCTCGAACTCCTCGGGATAAACTTTCACTAACTCGAAAACCGATACACTACCATGCTTCTTTTCAAGCCGTTCGAGCTCTATTGAGAAGAAACCCTTGTTCTCCTCATTGTAAACTTTGTTTATCCACTTAAATCCTTCTTGAAGCTTGTCCCACAGCTCTTGGTCAGCCTGAACTTGGTCCTTCGTGTAAACATTCTTTACAACGAAGCCCGCTTTAACTTTCTTGTTGTACGTTGTCCACAGTATGAAAGGACCTCCAACTCGACCGGCTTTACCAGCAGGACCCCAGAGCAGGGTGGCGTACCCTTTATTCTTGATCGTTTTAGAAATTTCTTCAATAGCAGTCCTTATTTCCTCGTCTGTATCCTCGCTCCCCCACGCAGCCATCAACTGCGGATACACTTTTTGTAAGAGTCTTGACAAATTTTGGGCTATCTTAGTTTTACCTGTTCCGCTCAGTCCTGAAAGAATAACGAAGCCCTTTGTTTTGAGAGCTGTATAGAACTGACTAACGAGACTCTCTGGAAAGAAGTAACCAATCGACTTAAAGTACTTGTCCAAACTCTCTAAAGTCTCCTCCCCATTTTTTTTCGTTCTCACCAAAGTATTTCTCGATTGCCAACTCAATTTTATTCATGATTTCCATCACCTCTTTTTTTCTCTCATCTGGGAGGTTTTCGCGTTTGAGCAAGTCTTCGTGCCTCTGCTTTGCCATCAAAAAGAGGTGCCGTATGTTCTCTCTCTTTCTGTTGTCGATGTATGTGAATGTCATCGATCCTATTCCCGAAACACCAATATTTTCTGGAGTAACTTCCACGTAACATTCTGGATCAAAAACCGCTGACAGGTCTTTCTGTCCTCTGAAGGCAGTCCTGTAGTCCTCTGCATTCTCACTCAACACACTATTGAGATCATTCGAGTACTTCTCTTTAATTTCTCCGCGTTTCAACTTCTCTTTAAGTTCTTTCTTTATGTTTTCCGGAAGCAAGTCTGCGAATTTTTTACCTGTACTGAATCCCTCTTGATTGTAATCGCTTTTCCCGTAAAATCCGATGAAATACCACTTATTGTCATTTATGTTTCTCGAAATAAAGACAATTAATCCACTTTGGAATCTAGTTACTCTTCTACCTCCAGCAATATTGCCAAAGTAAAATATGTCGTTGAAATCTTCGTAAAAATTCCACCATTCGTGAGCGATCCCAGTGTTTTTTACATAGTCAAAGCCGTAATCATTTCTTTTTTGATAACCTTCCTCGTCGAACCCCCTCCATCTGTTATGAGACCACGCTATAACACCCATGATTCCGATTGAATCAGTACTATTGCTAGTTACATATTTGCTCAAGTAAAACGCTACTTCAAACATATTATTAATTCCAACTTCATTAGCAGCTTCTTTCAGTTTTTTGAGCATTTTGAGGAACTTACTAATATTATCTGGATACCAGCCACAAAGGTCCGACAGATCTTCAATCTCTTCACAAAGTCTTTGGGGGAAGGTTCCTGATTGTTTTTCAAAACCCCACAACGGCATGAAAAGATCCCATCTTATTATCGCCATCCAAGTGGAAAGTGTGGTTAGGCGAACTCCACCAACTTTTATTTTTTCCAGATATACAGAAACGTCTTTAAAGTCCAATTCATCTCTTTCTCCTTTCAGATATTTTACCAAATCACGGAAATTATTATCATTAACCAAATTTAAAATCACCTGTTTATCCGCACCAGAACCTCCCATGTATCTTAAAATAAAATTCGTATCTTTTGGAACACTGTTCCGCAGCTCAATAATTTTTATAACGTCGTCTTCTTCAAACTTAGAATCATTGTCAATTTTCTCGCTAATTATTTCTTTGATTTTACCGACAACATCTATGAAATCTTTTTTCACTTTGAACCATTCCTGTAGATATTCTCCCCTGAGCTCATATAATGCTTCAACAAGTGTGATTCCAGTTTTCCTGTATTTGCTCAGGTAGAATGCGACCTCTATCATGTTGCTGATCCCTACTTCTTTAGCCACTTCCTTGATGTTTCTTAAAACCTCAAAATACTGGTCTAAAGATCGAATGTAATCAACTTCTAAAATAGGTGCAGTATATGGGTTAATTACACCTCTTTTATCCTTAGGGCTCCCCCAAAGAGGAACAAACCAGTTGGGATGAATAATAGACGCCCAAGTTGTGAGAGATGTTGTTTGAAGCCCTTTAATTTTACCTTCATATTTCTTAAGTATGTCTGCTGCATCGCTCTCGTGAGTCGAATTTCGAATTTCAATAAGAAACTCTCTAAGCTTTATCCTATCTTTTTCATCTAACGCTTTTTCTCCTTTCACTCCAAAAATAAACCAAAAACATTTGTCTATATCTCTGTATTCATCAAGTAATCCTTTGTCCTCATAATATATTGTTTGAGACAAATCTCCATCGATTATCTGATTAACTAGCCTCAGATAAACATCTCGAATTTTTTCCCAGTTCGCTTCCCAGTATTGGCCAAAATTCTCTTTACCCTCTTTTAGTAACAACTTCAACTTTTCCCTATTCATTTAAACCCTCCAAAATTTTCATTTTCAAATTCCACTTTAAATCTTTAAATTCATTTTTATCCATTTCGCCTTTATCAAGCAGCTTTTCAAAGCTGCAGTAAATCTGCTCCCGAGTTACAGTCTCCAGAGCTTCACCAGAAGATACAATAACATCCGCACACCCGCTCCTGAAAGCGTTACCAGCGCTCTTGCATAAAACTCGGCAGCCTTTTCAGAATCATTCAGATCTTGGTAGCACAGCGCCATGTTGAAGTACGGTACTGCTCCTCCACATGGCAGCACATGCCCGTGCTTGACCGCCTCTCCAAGATACTTCAGCGCATCCTCTGGCCTGAAAGTTTCGTAGTAAAACGTTCCGAGATTTGCCAGGGCCATTGCGTAGTCGGGCTCGAACTCCCTGTTCTGCTCGTAAAGCTCCTTCAGAATTCTGCAGGCATCCTCGAACATGATTTCTGCTTTTCTGTACTCGCCCATCTGCGCATACAGTATCCCGAGCCTGTTCATCGTGTTTGCGAGCAGAAATGCTTTTTCTGTGCCGTACAAGTTTGCTCTCAAATTGAATGCCTCAAGCAGAAACTTTTCTGCCCCATCGTACTTCAAATCCAGATAGAATTCGCCAATACCCGAGCAGACTGCGGTGAGAAGATGTCCGTTTTCAGTATTGTCTTGGTATTTTCTCCTTACCTCCTTATATATCTCAAGCAGAATTTCCTCCACTTTAGCATTGGAAAAACCCAGTTAATGCATGTAATTTCTGAAAGTATCTATTCTGTATTCTACTTTTTCTAGAAATCCTCCCGTTATCTCAGGTTTAACTTTTATGTTGGAAGGGATTCCGAAGAGTACTTCAGTTAAGCTCGAAGCTCTCGCCATCCCCCAGCACCACCACATTTTCAAAATTCTCCACAAACCATTCATGAGCAGTGGTATGTACGGGAATTATCACATCTGGGTCAATCTGCTCGATGATCCACCTAAGATCTTCTTTCGATGCATGTCCGGAAGCATGATAACCTCTGACAAACTCCGGAACGGGTTTTCCATCTCTCATAGCAATCTCAAATCCGTAAACCTTCAGATTGAACTCTCTCAGCCAGCTGTACAGTCTCAGAAAATCGAACTCCTGCTCCTCGCTGAACGCCTCGCTTGAGGAATAGATGTAAGCACCGCTTTCTGGCTTAATGTCCAACAGGTGCTTCATGTCGTAGAATGAGAAGCAGAGTATGTAGCTCCCAGGATTTCTTGAAATGTCAGCAGGATCCACATATTTATCCCTCCATTTTTCCATGACAACAAGTTCCTCCCACTTCTCTCTTTTCTGCTTCAGCTCACGGTAGATTACCATGTCATTCATCCTGCAGACTCCATCGACGCATTCCATCGCATAGAGCATGTAGGCATCCTTGGCTGTTATGGCGAGCTCCCTGGAAGTTCTCTTCGCAATCTCAATAAATGTTTCGAGTCTCTCGAAATTTCTAGGAGAGAAGTCGGCTATGATTATCCCGTCTGACTCTTCAACAGCCTTCAGACAGTTCTCAAATACTATCTCCTCGGACTCGTTAACATCCTCACCCCTGCCGGCTCTCGTTCCCTCGATGATAAGGACGGATGCGTCCTTAGCCTTTCTGACGAATTCTCTGGATTTTTCAGCGTGCTTGCCGTGCATTCTGAAGTCGCCGGTATACGCAATGGCTGAATCTCCCCGCAGTACGTATGCTGTGGCACCGTAAATCGAGTGGTCGACTTCAAAGGCGTCGATTTCAAAGGAGAGGCTGTGTTCATTTATATGGCAGAGATTTCCGGGGTTGAGCTTCTTTGCATTTTTGCCCTCCTGTCCCGGCTTATAGCACATGAATTTCTCAAGCCTTTCAGGAATTCTGTCTGTGCATATGAAGTCCCTACCCCTGTACGGCTTTGACCTGTCTGTTACGAGTTATTCTTTTGTCATCTTCCCTGTGTTCTCTGACATTGAAATACGCAACCTCGGAACCTATCCCGGGAGATGAAACGTCTCTCATGGCCTTCAGAATCGCCATGCTCATTGAAGAGGCAATGACCGGTGTCCGTTCATCTAGCAGAGCTATATTTCCACAATGGTCAACGTGAGCATGGCTCAGAAGCACAGCCTCCACGTTGAGTCTGGGATAACCTGACATGTCAAGATCTGATGGTATAAGATCGGAGCGGTAGATGTTGAGCCTCGGTATAAGATTGAGGTGGAAAAGATCGTGAATACCTCTGACACTTCTCTCGCTCAGAAATTCGGCAAAGAACTTTCCATACTTTGCAAAGTTCATGCCAAAATCCAGGAAAACTCCTTTACCACTCTCTTCAACGTAGATCTTGTTGCCGCCTATTGTTGTGGCACCATCATATACCGTTATCCTCATTCTTCAACCTCCTTCAGCCTGCAAACCGAAGAATAATATCCTTTGAGATTTTCAAAGGATGATCTCACGTCAGAAATCTTGTTTGAAGCTCGGCCCACATGCCCGAAAAGAGTAT
>MTNE01000208.1 GCA_002011355.1 Thermoplasmatales archaeon JdFR-43
AATATGCAAATCCTTCACGTTGGCGAAGATGTTGAAAAATTAATTGAAAAAATTGATTCATTCAATCCAAAATTCATTGGAGGATATCCAGGTGTGCTAAGAGCTTTAGCTGTATTGAAAAGAAAAGGATATGGAAAGAATATTGAGCCAGAAGTAATTGCCTCTTCAGGAGCAGTTCTGGATGAATATACCAAAAAATATATTGAAGAAGCATTCAATGCGAGAGTTTTTGATGTTTATGGCTCGACAGAAGGAGGGCCAATAGCATTTGAATGCAAAAAAGGAAATTATCACATTCATCATGACATGGTTCATGTTGAATTTTTAGATGATAATTTACAGCCAGTTGAACATGGAAAGCCCGGTCACATAGTTGTTACAAAGTTGTATGGAAACGCTACACCAATAATAAGATACAATGGCTTGAATGATTTCGTCATTCCTCTTGCCAAAAAATGCACCTGTGGCATAAATGCTCCATTAATAGAAAAAATTGGAGGAAGAAAGGCAGATTCAATTGTTTTGCCAAGTGGAAAAATAATTCCTCCTTCGGCCATAACTGGAATACCTGCAAAGGTTATGGAAAAGATGGATACGAAAAAAATTTTACAATTCCAGATATTGCAGAAAACCATTGATAAAGTAGAAGTTCTCATTGTTATAGATGAAGAATTGAGAAGTATAGGACCAAGTGTTGAAGAAATATTTAGAGAACTCAAAAAGAAATTTGAGGAAAGATTTGATGGAGAGGTAGAAGTGGAAATAAAGGAAGTAAAGAAAATAGAGAAGCCAGCTAACCTTGATACGCCACCTCCAGTTGTTACTTCGATGGTGAGAGTTGGATAGCCAAAAAGTTTTTTTTGTATACAGTATTACATTGGGATATAAATGAAACCTAAACGAGCGATTATCAGTGTGTATGATAAAAAAGGATTGGAAGATTTCTGCCGATTTATGGTTGAAAAAGGTGTGGAAATATATGCAACTCCAGGCACAAAAAGGTATCTTGAGGAACGGGGTATAAAGGTTAATGATACAGAAGAATATACTGGCTTTGCAGAACTACTTGAAGGAAGAGTTAAAACACTCCATACTCATATTCATGCTGCAATTCTTGCAAAAGATGAGCAGATAAAGGAGATTGAAGAGAAAGGAATAAAGCCAATCGATATGGTTGTATGCAATTTCTATCCATATAAACTTGGCATAGAAGAAATGGATATAGGTGGCCCAGCTATAACAAGGGCTGCTGCCAAAAACTGGAAGCGAGTTGTAATCATTTCTCATCCGAGTCAGTATGAAATGGCCAAGGAATATTTGGAGAAGGGATTTGATGAGGAAATAAGGAAAAAGCTGGCTATGGAGGCATTGCAAAGAACCGCCTATTACGATGCAATGATATTGAGGGAAGCTGGCTTAGAATTTCCTGATGTATTGTGCCTGCCTTATTTAAAGAAGCAGGAGCTGAGATATGGCGAGAACCCTCATCAGAGAGGGGCTTTTTATGTTGAGGAGGGCATAGATAAGGCGTGTATCGCCAATGCAATCAAACTGCAGGGAAAGGAGCTTTCATACAATAATATTTTAGATGCAAATCATGCAATTGAATGTGTTAAAGAGTTCAGCGAGCCGGCCGCTGTAATAGTTAAGCATGCCACCCCCTCTGGTGTTGCCTGCGGGAAAAGCATAGAAGAAGCATGGAGGTATGCATATGAAACAGATGTTTATTCTCCTTTTGGAGGAGTTGTTGCTGTCAACAGGCAAATAGGCAAGGAACTTGCAGAAGAAATGAGCAAAATATTTCTTGAAGTAATTATAGCGCCGTCTTTCAGCGAGGAAGCAAGGGAAATATTTGCAAAGAAGAAAAATCTCCGCTTGCTTGAAGTGAAGGGGCTGGATAAAGAAAAGAGAAGCAAGAGTATAGAAGTGAGAAGTGTGGAAGGTGGGCTGCTGATGCAGGATAAGGATGTGAAGGAGCCGGAGCCAGAAAGGTGGAGAGTAGTCACAGAGAAAAAACCAACTAGAGAAGATATTGAATCAATGGTTTTTGCAATGAAATGTGTTCGCCATATAAAATCGAATGCAGTTGTTTTTGTTAAGGAAAAAAGAACTGTTGCCATAGGAGGGGGACAGACTGCAAGAGTTGATGCAGCATTTATAGCCATTCATAAAGGCAGAGGCAGAATAAAAGATTCAATAATGGCCTCTGATGCCTTCTTCCCATTCAGAGATGCTGTTGACGTTGCTGCCGAAGCAGGAGTGAGGGCGATAGTTCAGCCAGGCGGCTCAATAAGGGATGAAGAAGTAATTCAGGCAGCAAACGAGCATGGCATCATAATGGTGTTTACAGGCCAGAGAAGTTTCTTACATTAAAAGTGAAGGTGGGCAAAAATGTATGAATGAAATATTGCTGCATCCTTTGTTCCCCTCTTTTCAAATAAAGCGTTAAGATTTTATATCATTAAGAAAATTAGTGGTAGTAATGATGTATCAAGAAATACGCCTGGAGATAATCGATGGAAAAATTTTTATATGGCGTGATATTGTGCAGAAATTAAAATTTAGGGTGAATAAAGAGATATGTATCCAGGCATAACATCAATCAGGAGCAATGCATGCATCTTCATACCTATACAAACCCAGCCTTTTTGTTTAGAAAAAATTTCTGAGTGGACTTTATATGAACTTCCAGGTTAAGGATAATTTATCAGAAGAGGAAATTCAGAAAGGTCTCAAAAACATCATCAAAGATGGTCTCACTACTCAGGCAATGCTCACACTAACCAGTGGAATCTTTCTGATTGCTTTTGCTTTAAAACTAGGAGCCTCAAATATGGTTATTGGTTTGCTTGCTGCAATTCCTCCTTTATCTCAACTCATTCAAATTCCTGCAATTTATCTTGTTGAAAAGTTTAGGGTGAGGAGACTAATATGTGTATATACAACTGCATCAAGCAGAGCCTTCTGGTTGCTGGTTGCTCTAATACCTCTTTTATTCAGTAGTGATTTAGGGCTCATTATTCTCCTCGTTGCTTTATTATTCCATACAGTTTTTGCTGCTATAAGCAATTGTAGCTGGAATTCATGGATACGGGATTTGGTGCCAGAGAGACAGCTTGGCACATTTTTCTCCAAAAGAATGAGTTTTGCCATGGCGCTGGACATTATACTCAGTCTTGCTGCTGGCTTTTTCATTGATCACTGGAAGAAAATGTTCCCCGATTATGCCCTATATGGCTATTCCATTCTTTTCTTCTTTGGTTTCGTTGCAGGTATGCTGGGAGTGTATTTCATATCAAATATTCCTGAGCCCAGAATGGCAAAGGTGGAAAGAAAAACCAAGTTTTCTGAAATGATTTTGCAGCCATTTAAAGACAGAAATTTCAAAAACCTGATTGCGTTTTCAGGCTCCTGGAATTTTGCCCTCAATCTGGCTGCTCCATTCTTTACTGTTTACATGCTCAAAATGTTGAAACTNCCTCTTTCTTTTGTTATTGCCTTGAGCATATTGAGCCAGCTTACAAGTCTCATCTTTTTACGTGTATGGGGAAGAATTTCAGATCATTTCAGCAACAAGTCAGTGCTGAGCGTGAGCGTACCTTTATTCCTAATATGCATTCTTGCCTGGACATTCACAACAATGCCTGAGAAGCATATATTGAGCATTCCCCTGCTAATTTCCATACATTTCTTTATGGGTATTTCTCTGGCAGGAGTAAATCTTGCTTCAAGAAATATAAGTCTGAAACTTGCACCCAAGAAACAGGCAACTNCTTACCTAGCTGCAAACAGNATAGTCAATTCAGTTACAGCTGGTGTTGCGCCCATAATAGGAGGAGCATTCGCTGACTATTTTGCAAAACGTGAACTTTACTGGAAAATAGTTTATAAGGGGCCCAATGGGGGAATTGACATTCCTATGTTAAGTTTTCAGCAATGGGATTTCTTCTTCTTTTTTGCATTTTTGATTGGACTTTATTCCATTCATAGATTGGCAATGATAAGAGAAGGAGGAGAAGTGGAAAAGAGGGTCGTCATTCATAAATTCATTTCAGAGGTAAAAAGGCCTATAAGAAATTTCTCCACAGTAGGCGGATTATATCACATCCAGTTTCCTGTATGGCTAACTAAAAATAAGATGGTGAAAAAGGCAGCGGTGGTTGTTCATAAAAGGAAATAGTTTATCTCTCTACCATGAAATATAACTTCACTTTAGCCTGATACATTTTTATTTCATCGTTTTCCATCAGCACCTCAAAATCCACTACTTCCACCCTTCTTATATGGCGGAGCGTTTTCTTTGCTTCCTCTATAGCATGTTTAACAGCTTCTTCAAAACCCTCTGGAGAAGAGCCAACCAGCTCAATAGCTTTTATTACATTCATAATTATAATCGATGCAGGATATAAAAAATCTATGCCAATAAAATCCTTGTTTTTCATCAAAAAGCGGGCGCGGCGGGATTTTCGGGCAACCTGCCCGGAAACGCAACTTGTGGGCAAGTTGCAGTTCGAACCCGCGACCTGCAGCTTAGGAGGCTGCCGCCATATCCTGGCTAGGCCACGCGCCCGCATTTTCTGTTAATAATTTTGTCCTAATATATGTTATTGTGGTTGAATTGCTGGATGCCAGTCGAACGAGAATTTTGGAATGTAATATGGAATGTGAAGCAGGTAAAGAAGTTTTATTTTTAGGCCAATGTAATCATTCCAGTAATTTCCATTCCATTCATTGCCTGCATCATCTCTTGCATTTTGGGCATTTTCAATAAAGTTGTTTTTTATTATTACGTTTCCAATGCTTCTCCATCCAAAGTATATGCCATAGTGCTCATTTTTTGTTATGGTGTTGTCTTCGATGACATTATAGCTGGAGTTCACAAATTGGGGGCCATGTATGTTGCCATATATGCTGTTGTTATTGATAATGAAGGAGCGAGAATTGTATAGATAAATGCAGTACCAGTTTCTGTAAAAAACATTCTCCCCTATTTGCCCTTCCTTTCCTTCCATCCATACAGCATACCATGCATTATATGAAAAATTGTTGTTCTGAATAATTGGCGAAGAAGCGTGTTCTCCCCATACACCATACCAGTTATCATTGATGAAATTATCTTTTATCTCAGCTCCATAACTTTCATTCAGCCATATTCCGCACTCATTATTCTTTATCTTATTCCCCTCTATATGGCATGAGTTACCTTCAACAAATATGCTTGTATTGAAATGGCGAATTTCATTGTCTTTTATTGAAATGTTAACACCATAGCAAAGCAGGCCAGTGCCCTTTTTGTAACCTCTAATCAGAAAACCTTTGATGAAAACATCAGAAGCAGATATGACAATGCCATTTGTTTCTATCTCTGCCTCTTCTCCAATAATCCTCAGCGGTTTGTATATGAATAAATCTTCATTATATGTGCCGGGATGAACAATGATTGTGTCTCCGCTGTCCGCATCATCAATGGCATCCTGAATTTTTGTGTAATTATTTGGCCCATCTCCGCCAACATGAAGCACATTGTTTGTTTTTGCAGCTAGTCTTTCATATCCNCCTATTTTCAGCGTTGGATCTCCAAAAATTTCCAGCTCCTCGGCTGCCTTCATATGAAATGCTTTTGCCACACCTCTCCATGAAAAATTGCTCAGGTATTCTATTATCGCCTCACCCCATGCCTCACCGAGCAAGCAGCGAGAAGCCATCTTCTTGCACAACCTTACGTGCAGATTCCCCAGAAACATTTCTGTAACATTTTCTCCATGCCCTATCCAGCATAAGCCTGTGGGCCCTATGCTTGCAACAGCCTTTCCTCTTGCAACAAAAAACCAGTTGAAACATTCCATACTTTTATTGAATGTTCCCAGCCTTGCTCCAGATGTCAGGACAATCGGCATATAATCATTTTTCAGCTGCAATATATTTCGTTCATAATAAAAAATCCATTTTTCATCATCTTTGGCATGCGTTGCCCACAAATGATGGTTGCCGGCTCCTTCAAAAATAACAAAACCAGCCCCACTGTTTATTGCATCGTTTATTTTTCTGGCATTTAGGCCAGAAGATGCATAAAGCTTAACAATATTATATCCTTTCATCTCCTCTGCAATTTTATCCAGCAAATATTCTCCTTCAGCCACGTTCCAAGGATCGTGGAGATATAAATCTCCACCACATAAAATAACGTTGTTAAACTTGCTATCCGGATTATTCTCGTATTCAATTATATTTTCAATTACTCTTTTTAGTTCTGTTTTACTCCTTGCCGCCAGCCTGCCAATATAAACATCTGGATACAAATCTATTTCATCTGCCACCTTTTTTCCATCAAACTCATGATCATATTCTCCATAATATCCGTTGTTATTTGTATCCCAAGAAGAGAAGTCACCATCGGCATTATATATGTCTGCAAAGTATAAGTCACTTAAAAAACATCTTTCATACTCCCATGAAGAACTCCTATCATTGAGCCAGACATAGCGAACAGGCATTATCCATTCATTCTTTAAAAATTTCCTTCCACCAACGAGCATTACATATTCTATTCCCCATTCTTCAATAGCGTCTTTAATGAAGTACTTTATCTTTTCTGCATCATCCTTTCCATTTACAGCAAAATATTTACCTCCATATATTTCATTTAAGCCAATTATAATTGTCTTTATTCCATATTGCTCCTTATGCTCTGCCAGAGGTTGTAAATCAGCTATCCATTCATCGGGGCATATAATGAGGAAATCATAGACATCTTTGTTAAATAATGGTTTCTCTGGTAGTTCATATTTGATTTTCACATCTGTTTTTTCTTCAGAAAATATGCTGAGAAAGAGCATATGCTGCCCATTTTTTATGCCTGCCGCCTTGTAAATTTCCACATTTCCATCTGATTCAATTTGTTTGATTTTTGTTCCCAGGGGAAATTCAATTGTTTTTGTTTCCACTCCATTTAGGTGGAGTAAAATTGCATTGCTATCTGCAGGAACAAAATAGGGTATAAGAAATAGGAGGGGAATGAATAAAGCAAGCCATCTCATGAACATAATTGGAAATCATCTATAAAATTTTTTAGCAAGAAGTAAAGCCAGTAATAGCAGAACAAACTCAAAAGAAGGAGTTTCTTTTTTATTCTCCACATATATTTTTCTTTCTGCCATATTGTCTCCACATTTTACATATATTGTATGCNTTCCATTTTCCAGTTTTGTTGTATCAATCTCGAAATACCACAAAAAAGTTCCATGTGCTTCTGTCCATGTACCATTATCTATTCTTATCATTACTTCCTCCTCTTTTTCTGCGATGCCCCTCACCATTATTTTTCCAGATACTTTCTCATTTTCCGATGGGTATATGATGTATACTCTATAGGATGCATGACTTATATTGTATGGTCCAGAAGCCGGATAATGATCAATATTCTTTTCATATATCACATAACTTCCGTTTCCATCGTAATCATCCCAGTAATTTCCTCTGTCCTCAAAATCCCAGTTATTGCCGCCACCATAACAGTATGCATTGTACTTGTTTCCTATAAAATTATTTTCGAAGATTATGTTGTTTTGGCTTTTACAGCACAGATGTATCCCATATTTTCTGTTATACACTATGTGATTTAATTTCACAATATTTTCCTCTCCTGTCTGTATAACAATCCCTTCACCATTATCTCTTACTATGTTGCGTGAAATTATGTTTTTGTTGGAATGNTCCATATATATGCCCCATTCATTTCTGTAAATTTCATTTTCCTCAATTTCATTCTCTTCTGAAAATTCTAGATTTAATCCATAAAAACCGTTTTTGAAAATTTTGTTATAACAAATTTTGTTATTCCTCCCCTCCAGTTTTATTCCATAGGAATTATTCAGTATTGTACAATTTTTTATTTCACTGCCATTCCCTTTTATCACAATGGCATAGTAACAATCCTTTATTATAAATCCAGTAATACTGACATTATTTGCATTGATTTCTATTCCATTTACTGTTGCTTCCTTACCCTCCAGGATAATGGACTTATTTATTTTAACAGATTCGTAAAATCCAGGAAAAACAAATATTCTATCTCCTGGCTGGGCAGCGTCTATGGCTGCTTGTATGCTTGTATAATTACCTGAGCCGTCTCCTCCCACATAAAAATTATTTCCTGCTGTTGCACCATTTTGAAAGGCAATGCTTTTNTTTCCATAGATGAGCAGCAGCACCATCAATGCCATAAGGAACTTTTTCATACCACCATATCCAGATGACATTAAAATATTTTAACTCCTTTTGAAGCAATAATTCATTGAAATGAATTATAAGAATCTGGAATGCTTATTTTTTGATAACACCCTCTCCACAGACATTACTTATTTATATCCATAAAATAATTATCGCCATGAAGTGGAAGTTAGCATTTGCCTGTGCATCTTTAATCCTTTTTTCGTCACTGGCGGGAGTAAATTTTGTGCAGCATTATAACACAATTTCTATACAAAATAATCTGGAAACTATCGAGGAAGAGATTTTATGGCTCAGTGAAGAGCACCCACCATTCAAAATCGAAAACATCACTTATTATGCGGGGGTGGGAATAGAAAATGGAGAAAGGGCAATTATTTTCAATAACAATGGAATGATTGAGAAAAAATATGTGCCCGTTAGAAAAAGTGAAGAATACGATTTACTCATCATATGCCCTGAGGAGTTTAAAAAAGCATTGCAGCCATTAAAGGAGCATAA
>MTNE01000199.1 GCA_002011355.1 Thermoplasmatales archaeon JdFR-43
GATGTTGAAGCACAGCGCATTTTCGGGCAGCGCTTCCGCAGCCCCGGGCATGTGCCAATCTGTATTGCAACCAAGGAATTATTGAATGAAAGACAAGGCCATACAGAGCTAGGCGTAGCTCTTGCGGAAATGGCTGNAATGACACCTGTGATGGCTGGATGCGAGATGCTTGATAAGGGAGAAAGTCTAAAGAAAAGGGATGCAATAAAATATGCAGAGGAAAATGGATTTATATTTCTGGAAGGATATGAAATTGTGGAGGCGTGGAAAAAATGGCAAGAGTGATGGCATCTGGCGTCTTTGACTTAATTCATATTGGTCATCTGCATTATTTGGAAGAAGCAAAAAAACATGGAGAAGAACTCATTGTTGTTGTAGCCTGCGATGAAACTGTAAGGAAAAAAAAGCACGAGCCCATTATGCCAGCCGAGGAAAGGCGTAAGCTGGTTGAAGCATTAAAACCAGTTGATAAAGCTGTCATAGGCTATGAGGATGATTTTTTGAGAATTGTTGAGGAGATAAAACCAGATGTTATAGCNCTAGGATATGACCAGCATTTTGAAGGACTGGAAGAAATGCTGAGAAAACGCGGCATAAAAGCAAAGATTGTGAGATGCGGAAAATATGATGGCGATTTGAATAAAACTCGCAAAATAATTGAAAAGATAAGGAGNATGAAGGAGCTGTATAAAAATGAAGAAAATAGGCATAGCTGATACCACATTTGCAAGATATGATATGGCTAAAGCAGCCATAGATGAGATAAAGAAAAATGTTACCAATGTTAAAATAGAGAGNTATACTGTTCCTGGCATAAAGGATTTGCCAGTTGCGGCAAAGAAGTTGATAGAGGAAAAGAAATGTGACATTGTAATGGCTCTTGGAATGCCTGGAAAGGAAGCAATAGATAAGCAATGCGCCCATGAGGCGTCGTTAGGCTTGATAGCGGTGCAACTGCTTACCAACAAGCACATTATAGAAGTTTTTGTTCATGAAGACGAGGCAAAAGATGAAAAAGAGCTGAAATGGTTGGCGGATAGAAGAACTAGAGAGCATGCATTAAATGTTATTGCTCTGCTTTTTAACCCTGAAGAGCTAACAAAGAAAGCTGGCACGGGCCAAAGACAGGGCTTCGAAGATGCTGGCCCATTGCCATAATTAAATAGGAAATATATCCAAAATTTTTCCNGTAAGAAAATAACCTACAGAAGTAATAACTACAAGCCCTATCATGTGCAGCCAGAACCCCGTTCTTATCATATCAGACATTCTAATATAGCCGGAAGAATAAACGATTGCATTTGGAGGGGTTGATATCGGCAACATAAAAGCAAGGGAGCAGGACAGAGTAGCAGGAATTAGCAGGGTATATGGAGATATATCAAGATTTTTTGAAATGGCAATTAAAATAGGCATCATCATATTTGCTATTGCCGTATTAGATGCTACCTCTGTAAGAAANGAAGTTATCGTTACTATAACAAAAATGATAAAGAGTGGGTGTAGCGATGCCGATAGCGGCATGCTATCTGCGATCCATTCTGCTGCACCTGACTCAAACAAACCTTTTCCTAGACACAACCCACCGCCAAAGAGAATTAGTATGCCAAAAGGTATTTCACCCACATCTTTCCAGGTGAGGGTAAATTTCCATTTTTTAATATCAGCAGGTATTATGAATAGAAGGGAGGCACCAATCATGGCAACAAGAGCATCNTCAAGCTTTGTCTGCATTTCCTCTACAAATGCAAAAGGAATTATATTCCAGAAGGGCCTGGTTATCCACAATGATGCAACCATAAGAAAAACAAATATTGTTATTTTCTCTTCCCTCTTAAGCGTGCCAAGCNTTATTTTTTCTTTTTCAACCGCTCCTTTTTCCTTAATCTTTACAACTTCTGGCTTATACCTTCGAAGTAAAAATTGCCATGTCAGGGGTAGCATTATTAGAGAGAAAGGTAAGCCAATCTTAAGCCATTCAAAAAATGTTATTTCTTTTCCCAGCAAAGTTTCGGAAAAGCCNGCAAATATTGCATTAGGAGGAGTACCAACAAGCGTTGCCATCCCTCCTATGGTGGCAGCATATGCAATAGCAAGCATCAATACGCGACCATAATTTGCCTTTTCCTTAATTTTTATGTTAAGCAAAACTGCCATACCGATGGGCAACATCATGGCTGTAGTGGCTGTATTTGATATAAAAGCAGAAAGAAAGGCGGTTACAATCATGAAGTAAAGAATTAAAATATTTGAATTTTTACCACCTTTTGAAAGTATAATGAGGGCTATTCTTTTATCTAAACCCCATTTAATCATTGCTCTTGCAATCAAAAAACCTCCAAAGAAAAGAAATATTATTCGATGAGCATACTGATTCAATGCTTCCTGCAAAGGTAAGATATCAAGCAATGGCAACAGGATGCCAGGAAGTAAAGCAGTAACATATATAGGTATAGCTTCTGTTCCCCACCATACTGCACATAGCAATAGCACTGCAAGTGCTCTCTTAATAGGTTCCTCAATACCAGTGGGAACAAAAACGAAAAGGATGAATANGAGAATGCCCACAACAAATCCTACTTTATTTTTGATAATGTCCTTTTCCAAATCAGGCATTAGGGGTGAAAGATATGCTGCATATAAATTTAACTAGAATTATCCTCCAAATCCGAATCCTTTTACAGTTGGTAATCCAGCAGCCTTCCAGGCTGTTATTCCGCCCACCATATTGTATAGTTTGCCTTCCCAGCCCGCATCTATCAAAATTTGTGCAGCAATGTAACTGCGATGAGCTGTTCTGCAGTATAAAATAACTTCTTTACCGTTGAATAAAATAATGAAAATTTTTGCAAAAATCGGTATTTCTATTAATTGCAAGGGATATAAAATTGGCTTGTCATAAAAATGAGGGGTGGCAATTCTTTCAGCAAAATACTCAGCCGGAGTTCTTACATCAACAGGAATCTGCCTCCCATCTTCTTCATTCTGAAGCATTTCCCATACTTCCTGAACTGTTACATTTATTATATCTCCCTGCTGCTGCCTCGCTGTAATTTTTCCATCNCTTCTTTCATATATTGGGAAAGCAAACAAAAGCAGCAAAGCCACTAATAGCACTTTTATCTTCATGAAAAATTAATTAACAATTGTTTAAAAATCTTGTGGTGATGGAAAAAATAAAAGAGAAAGAAACTCGCATAATCATGAATAAGCAAACAAAATCGGCTTTTTCATTTTTAAAACTTTAAATTNCTGCCTCTGCTTAAATATTAAATATCCATATCTTTACCGCATCATATTCCTCATTTCCTGCCTTATCATATGCCTTTACCATTATTTCATGTAAAAACATAGCCCTTTCATCCCATTCATATGTGTACGGTGCCTCGCTATCATTTGCCACCATTTTTCCATCAATATAGAATTCCACGCTATCTATTCCACTTTCATTATCAAAGGCATAAGCCTCAATTTCTATTCCTCCAATTACAACTGTTGTACCAAATGGCAAGGGAAGAACTTCTCTATTATTTATGTAAAGATATCCCTGAGGTTTTTCTATTTTAACTACTGGGTTCTCATAATCCCCTTCTTCGAGTCCTGCAAGTTCAACAAGAGTTGCCACAATTAGCTTTGTAACGCGCGCTGCATAATCTAAATCCATATTATCTATTGTATCATCCGAGGAGTGATAGTAATCGTTAAATTCATATTCAAAGAAAAAGATGGCATCATAACCATATTCAAGGAATGAAGCATGNTCNCTGTATGGATATGAAGGCCACCTAACCACTTGCAATCCAATCTCATCTGCATATTCCATGCTTATATTTATTGAAAGGTTTGTAATCCATGAAGAATGTCCTGTTTCTTCTATTACAACATGCGTTCTTCCATCATTTGTTCTTGTATATCCNATCATATCCGCATTTAAAACAGCAACAATATTATCTCCATTTTCATGCGCCTCCTNTGCATATTCTCTTGAGCCAAGCAATCCTTGCTCCTCTCCGGAAAAAGTAACAAAGCGAATGGTATGCTCGAATCTGTATTTGCTCAGGACTTTCGCTGCTGCAAGCACAGCTGCTGTACCAGAGCCATTATCATCTGCTCCTGGTGAACCTGGCACACTATCATAGTGGGCACAGACAATGTATATTTCGTCGCTGGACTCATTCTGTCCAGGGAGTGTCGCCTCTATGTTTATATCTTCATAGCCATGATATGTCCAGTTATCCTCNCTCACTACAAGCCCATATTCCTCAAATTGCGAAATAATGTATTCAGCAGCCTGCCTGCAGGCTTCACTTTCTGTAACACGCGGTCCAAAATCCTGTAAAGTTTGAATATATTCCNGGAGTAACTCTTCTGTTATTTCATCAAGAATTCCGTTTATTCCTTCGTTTTTCCCATGAGAAGGTACAGGTGCTAAAAGCATTATGGTGGTGGCGAGACAAACAATAATAATTTTAAATTTCATGAATAAAAATGCCNGNCNATTATATATATTTTAGAGGTCTATCCCATCTCTTCCCATAATTTGCTGTTCCATGCCTGATATAATTCTTCTTTATCCAAATCTACATACTTTTTCATTTCATCTCCATCATATATTATAAGTCTGTCTCCTTTCACATATCCTATCCCGTATATCTTCAGCCCATCAAAAATTTGTTTGAATTCTTCTTCCTTTTCCTTCTTGACTTCTGCCACCCATCTTGTATTGCTTTCTGAAAATATTTTAAAATCGGTTCTCAAATCTTGCAGTGAATACAGACAAACTTCTGCTCCTTTGCCGGCAATAACCATTTCCGCAAGAGCTACGCCTAATCCGCCATTGGAAATGTCATGGCATGAAATTATTACACCATTTTCAATTGCCCTCACAACTTTTTCAATGCTTTCCTTAAGTAAATGGGCATCGCTTCTCGGCACTATGCCAGCACTAATGCCCAAATACTGGTAATATTCGCTTCCTCCCATCTCCTTTTTTGTCTCTCCAATTATATAAATTGGATTGCCCTCCTCTTTAAAATTGATGGTTGCACACTTTCTTACATCTTCTACAATTCCAACTGCCATTATGGTTGGTGTAGGAGCCACACTTCCAGCCATGCTTTCATTGTAGAAGCTTACATTGCCTGATGCAAAAGGAATGTTTAACACGGAAGCCATATCATGCAATGCTTTCATGCTCTCAACAAATTCTCCCATTCTTTCTGGCTTCTCGGGGTTGCCAAAATTGAGGCAGTCAACAAATGCATCTACTCTTGCGCCAGTGGCAGCAAGATTGCGGCATGCTTCATCCACGGCGGCGCATGTTCCCCAATAAGGATTAAGGCTTGTATAATATGGATTAACGTCTGCTGTGACTGCAATACCTTTCCATGAATCTTCGAGTGGTTTAATAACAGCTGCATCTGAATGGCTCTGCATCCCTATCTCACCATGAAGTGGCTTTAAAACCGTCGCTCCTCTCACCTCAAAATCATATTGCCTTATCACCCATTCCCTGCTACAAACATTGTGTGAAGATAAAATTTTCATCAATGCTTCCTGAATATCAGGCATTTCAAATTCTATATCTTCCTTCTCCTTTATTTTGGGCTTTTTCCACTCCCTTGCATATTCCACAGCACCAATCTGGAATAATAAATCGAGTTCTCCGACAAGCTGCCCCTTGTAATACACCTTTATGAATGGCTCTTCAATAACTTTCCCAATTGGAACTGCCTCAACATCCCATTTTTCAAATATTTTCAGCACTTCCTCCAGATTTTCCTCCTTAACAACGAGTAGCATCCTCTCCTGACTTTCAGAAACCCATATTTCCCATGGTTCCATATCTGCTTCTCTAAGTGGTACTTTGTCCAAATAAACCTCCGCCCCATATCCTCCTTCATATGCAATCTCGCTGCACACACATGATAGCCCACCGCCTCCCATATCCTTCATTCCTTCCACAAGTCCTTTCTCATTGCATTCAAGGCAGGCATGAATGAGAGGTTCTTTTGTTATTGGATCACCAAGCTGCACAGCAGTTATTGATTTCTCCTCTGATTCTTCCCTTAGTTCTTCTGATGCAAAAGTTACACCATGTATTCCATCTCTTCCTGTTTTACCACCCGCATAAACGTATATGTCGCCTGGCCTTTTAACGCGGCTATGAACCAGCTTATCCTTCTTAACAACCCCTATGCATCCAACATTTACGAGGCAATTTCCTGTATAGCTTTCATGAAAATATACCTGGCCTGCTACTGTAGGTATTCCGACTCTGTTACCATAATCTCTTATTCCTTCAACAACTCTCTTGAATAAATAACGGGGATGTTTCACACCTTTTGGCAGTTCTTCATATCTTGTATCCAAATCCCCGAAGAATAAAGGGTCTATCAATGCTATTGGCTGTGCTCCCATACAAAGCACATCTCTTAATATGCCCCCAATGCCAGTAGCGGCCCCTCCATATGGTTCGATAGCAGAAGGATGATTATGACTTTCCAGAGCAACAACATAGTAATGCTCATCGTCGAATTCCAGCACTCCTGCATCTTCTCTGGCAATAACTTTATCCTTTGCTATATTGTAAACATATTGTCTCAGATAATATTTTGAGGATTTATAGCAGCAGTGTTCACTCCATGACTGAGCCAGCGCCTCAAGCTCCAAATCAGAAGGATTTCTACCTTTTCTACTAAAATATTCCTTTATTTTTTTCATTTCCTGCAAATTTAAGGCAAGACCCATTGTTTTGCTTATTTCCATTAACTGCTCATCATTTGCATCCAGTAAATTTATTCTGTACACGTATCCATCCTTTATAAATAAACTATCCATGGACATGTTCTATCGAAATGCTATACTCATTAATGACAGGATTTGCAAGCAACTTTTTGCACATCTCCTCTACTCTTTCCCTAGCTTTTTCAATATCATTCTCTTCCAGAAAAATTTCAATTATTTTAGCAACTTTTACCTCCTTTACCTCCTTAAAATGCAGCAGATTCAATGCCTTTGCAATGTTTTTACCTTCTGGATCTACAACTCCTTTTTTTAACCTTATCTCGATTTTAGCTTTCAGCATTATTATACAACTCCCTCATAATGACATGATGGACATTGATAGGTAAGAGGTCTTTCTCCTGTATCTATTATTTCAAACTTGTCACCGCAACTTGAACATGTAATCGTTTTGATTGTTCCCTTAACTTTCTTGCCCCTCAGCACTCCCTCTCTGCCACAGTTTGGACATATATATTTCATTGGTCTCACTCCTGTATCTGTTATGGTGAAGGTAGTATGACAATTGTTGCACACAATCTTTTTTATTACTTCTGATACCAACTTGATTTCTTTTGTTTCCTTTTTTGGAGTGGTAATATACACCATAATTTCAATAAACAAAAAAAATACATACACAGCCACACCAATCAAACTCCATGCTTTTAAAGATAATAATATTTTGCTGCCACTCATTGTTTCACTTAAGGCAACAACGAACAGCCAGATGAAATAGAGTATTGACGCAATAACAACTATTTTCAGCAAATTTTTCTGATTCATCTAAGGAGTTATTTTTTATCCCTTTATAAACTTTTACAGCTTTCTCAATTCCCTTCTATCCATCATTGCATAAGGAAGATGTTTTTTATATACTGCAATGAATGCAAGAGAGGAAAAAACAATTGAGCACATTGAGAAAATTGCGGATATAATAGATTCCCCAGCAAGAGAATAAACTATTGATATGATCACTGCAATCCATATAATCATGCCAGCAACTGTTGATATAGCAAAATATTTTCCGCGCAAATTTCTTCTTATTCCAGTGCCAATAATGATTCCAGTTGAACAATTAATCAACATTACTGAAAATGGCAATACAATAAGCATTACATTTTCTAATCCAATTTCCAGCGTCTTTCCAAAAAGGAGTGGAGCAAATACAGAAGAAAATCCTAGGCTGAAAGAGGCTCCATATAATGGTAAACCTCTATCGGAAAAAGTAGATAGATTTAGAACTGCTAACTTAACCAGCTGATCCAGAAATGAAAAAATAAAGGAGAAAATTATGATGAGATTAAGATATACATCTCCCATAATCATGGGGTACAGAATCATTCCCTCCATTATGTATATGATGCTGCCCAAAACAATGCCTCCGATATATATTATGATGATGCTTTTCTCCTTGAATTTCCCCTCTCTTTCCCCTATGATTAAATAAAGCAGGAAAAGCGAAGGTATGACGCCCAGAGGAAGGAGCAAAGTATTAAGTTCCACATAGCAAATAGAATTGCTATTTAATTGCTTTTGCATTTTTAGTTCCAAGAAAAATTACTTAAGGCACAGTTAATACTAAAAGTGATAAAATGGATAAGAAAAGGGTATTCAACAAACTTATCAAGAAAGTAAAAGAAATTGTGGATGATTCATCCAGTAGAGATGAAAAACTTATGAAAATATGTATGTTGCTGAAAAATGAAGTACCATATTATGACTGGGTGGGATTTTATATTGCCGATCGATCAAAAAATGAATTAGTACTTGGTCCTTTTTCAGGAGAGTCAACGGAACATGTTAGAATACCATTTGGAAAGGGAATATGCGGGCAGGCTGCACAAAAAAGGCATACTTTTGTTGTGCAGGATGTTTCCAAAGAGAAAAACTATCTGTCATGTAGTCCAAAAGTAAAATCTGAAATTGTTGTTCC
>MTNE01000197.1 GCA_002011355.1 Thermoplasmatales archaeon JdFR-43
TCAACAGGAGTGCAGCAGTGCATTGATAAAGCTGTTTTTGATTTGCTCAACCTGATAGCTGTTTATCCAGTAGAGGATGAACATAGACTCTGTGATAAAGATGGAAATGTACTACCAGATGTGTTTTTACTGCCTTATGGCTCAACTGTCATCGATTTGGCTTATAAAGTGCACAGCGATTTGGCAGAAGGTTTCATAAAAGCTGTCGATGTAAGAACAAAGAAGATAGTCGGAGCAGACTATAAACTGAATAATGGCGATATTATTCACATCATTGCAAGATGATTTTTATTTCTTCTTCAATTCTATAATCACAACTGTTCCTCTTGGTTCATTATCTTCAATGCGAATAGAACCTCCATATCTTTCAATAATTTTTCTTACAATATATAATCCTAAACCTGTTCCCTTCGTCTCCCCATAGCTAAAACGTTCCTCAAATACACGCTCNTTTATTTCATCGGGTATNCCTTTTCCATAATCTGCAATATGTATCCTGCAAATATTATCCTTGCTCTCTATTTTCACATCTATTCTGTCCGTCTTTCCATGAGTAATGGCGTTTTTTATAATATTCTCTATGACGGAATATATTGCATCATCAGCCATCACAACTCCATCTCCTTCTATGTTGAAATTTATATGGTAATTTTTCAGAATGCCCTCTATAACTTCTCTTATATTGTACTCTTTCAACTCTTTACCAGATGCAAGTAATGCCTCCAAATCCCTCATACGATGTATCATCTGGATGCTTTTTTCTACTCTTTTAATCGCTTTATCCAGAAGATTTCCATCCTTTTCTTCAAGATATAATTCCAGAGAGCCCTGAATAATCTGCAAATCAGTAAGAATATCATGTCGCATGATTTTGTTTATCAGTTGTAATTCCTCATTGAGTTGTTTTATTTCTTCTTCATATTTTTTATGCTTGGTTATATCACGCAGTATTATCAAACGTCCCGCCAAATAACCCCGCCTGTCATGTATTGGGGAGATATATATGTTATAATAACGTTGCTTGCCTTTCTTATACAGGCAAATTTCTTTATCTTCTACATCGGTATTCTGCAAACATTTGAGTAACTCTTTTTGCTTCGATAAAACTTTTTCCACTGGCTGCCCTATTATTTCCGNTAAATGACGTTCTATAATCTTTTCTGCAGCAGGATTTGCATCAACAATTCTATTTTGCATATCCAGCACAATAACACCTTCTTCCATATTTTCAATGAGAATATCTCTCGCAATAGGCACAATGTCCAGAAATCTAAAGCGCAATACAGCCCAAGCAGCAGATATACCACTTATGAAAAGAGTAAAGGGGGTTAAATCAATGGGTGGGAACGGATTAAAGCCAAATATGTACAGCATGTTTCCAATCCAAGGAACCACTGCACCCATTAGCAAGACAGCAATTTGTTTTCGATACAGCGCTGAAAAGTGGATAAGGGCATAACTCAGCAAAAGCACTGCAATCAAAAGTAATGAATAGGAATAAGCAACATTTATCCAAAATCCCACGCCATGGACTACATTCAATACAGAAAATGAGTTGCCTGTTTCTATTCCAATATTTTTCCAGACGAGATGATGAAACTCGTTCGTCCAAACTAGAAATAAAATCAGGAGTGGCTCAATCGATAATAAAACATAACAGCGGCGAGTGAGCCATTTTTCCTTTCCAGTGTATTGCAGAGTTAAAATAAGCCATGCTGTCGGAGTGGCTACAATGCCAAGATACTGGAATTTTGCCCAGAATATTTTTGCAGATAGCTCTACACTTGCTACTTCCATTGCATAACCAAATGTCCACATTGCTACACCAGCCATTAATAAAACAAAAGGCAATATGCTGGCAGAAGGGCGGCTCCGCCATGCAAAAATTGCGAGTGAAATTGATACAACCACTACTGCAGCTAGAGGGAAGAGATACGGGGTAAATTGCCAGTGCATCATGATTTAATTGATTTTTTATATTAAGATTTTTGGAAATTTTTGTTGTATACCAAGGTAAAGATATATAAAATAGAAGTATATTCCTTTTTATGGTATTGCCCATTGATTTGCTAGAGGTCAGTTTAAATAGAGATATTTCTTTGCTGCTCAAGGACGGCAGGATATTAAACGGAAAACTGATTGGCTATGATCAGTATATGAATTTGGTTTTAGATGATGCAAGAGAGGAAAAGGAAGGAGGAGAAAAAAGATTGGGGAAAGTTGTTGTAAGAGGAAGTAATGTTGTTAGTATAGCCATTGTCTGATAAATAAGTTTTTAAGTTTATTTACAATTATCTTTAAAATGAAGGATATTAAGTCAGGAAGAAATCAGTTACTTCTATTTATGGCAGTAATTATAATTATAATTGTCATAATAGCCGCTCCCTTTGTATACCAGAATTATAAAAAGGTTCTAAATCCAGTACATGATAAAGATGGAGATGGTGTGCCCGATAACGAAGATGCTTTTCCCAATGACCCAAAAGAATGGAGAGATAGCGATGGGGATGGCATAGGAGATAATGCAGATAATGATGATGATAATGATGGCATTCTAGATAGCCAAGATTATCTGCCGTATAATGACGGTGCAATAAAGGTAGAGATTTACAAGATAAGGGTAAAAGATTATTTGGTTCTGAATCAGCAGATGGCAAAAATATATGCCAAGATATACATCGATGATGTGATGTATGTTTTGCCAGAAGAAGGTGTAAAGGAGATTCCCATTGACGAAGATGTTATTGTAAACTGGAGTGTAAAACAAAATGTGGATGATAGTATTGGTTATCACACAATAAAAATCGAATTATATTACAAGGATATCCTCAACAGAGATAAACCTCTNGATATAAATGGAGAAGATGCTGATAAGGAAACAGGAAAAGCGTTAACTATAAACTATTACGTGGGGAACAAAGTAGGCCATCAATATCCGGAAGGAGGAACATATAAAGTTTCCGANGGGAGCGAGGATGGAAACAGCGGATTATTTNATGAAAAGGATGCAAGAATTTACTTCAGAATTGTGACTGTTGATGCAAAAGCCTGATTTATTTTACAAGCTTTGCCAAAGTTTTTACTATTTTCTTTTCTCTGTTACTAAATCCAAATTTTTGCCATTCGACTTTTTTTGGTTTCCTCTTTTTCTTGAATATATCTATAACTTCTCCATCAATATATGACGGCGAGGGCAGATTCATTGAATGCAAAACNGTGGGCATAACATCTATCACGCTTGCACTNCCATTCCATTCTTTAATTTCCTTCCCACAAGCCATGAAAATGCCGTGATTTGCATGTTCTCCTTTAAAGTGGAATTTACTTGGCTTTTCCAGCACCTTTCCAAAATTCAGTATATCCATTATTGCGTACCCTTCTTCTAATTCAGCCACAAGATAACTCATGTCATTTTTGCTGGGCATTTCATGCAACTTCATTATTTTTTTGCCATCGTCCTCAAAAGAATTGATTAGCTCAATGATTTCTTTTTTAATTTCTTTCCTGCATATTATTGCTCTCGAGCTGGAAGAGAGACAAAATGCAGCTGATTTTTCAAAATCTATTACTTTTTCCTTAAAAGCGATTGAAAATAACAATTTACGCATGAAAGGAAGGCGGGTGAAGTTTTTGGGCATATGATAAAGAAGCCTGGTAAGCATTTTTCCTATTATAAGTGATGATGGCTTTTTATTTGCAACAAGATATCCTTTTTCATAGAGTAAATTGTTCAGAAAAATGTTCTTTTTTATGCCATAAAAGCCATGATCGGANACAATAAAATAATTAGCTTNGAATTTGCTCATTATCTTGCCTATTTCTTCATCAACTTTTTTGTATACTTCAAACACCTCTTCTTTATCCCATAAAAAATGCTGCACCAAATCTGTAGCCCTGTAAACAATCATGCCAAAATCCCAGTCAAAATTTTTCATTAATTTTATGGCTGCTTTCGTTCTACTCTCTATCCATTCATAGAGTATTTTTTTAACCTTCTCTGGATTATAATATGCTGCCATTCTTATTGGTAAATCGTCCACAATCAAATGCTCCATTTTATAATCGGCAAGCATTTTTTTTATTTCTTTAGGCTCAACAAAATTCTCATTTGGAGGTGTTAATAAGCCTGAGATGATGATACCATTTATTCTTTCTGGCGGATATGTTACAGGCACATTTATCACTATGCTCCTTTTTCCTATATCGCTGAGTAAGTTCCATATCGCTGGCATGCGGCGATGGTGAGATGAAACAACTTTTATGCCATTATCAAAATAAAAGAAATCATATATGCCATGCTTTTCCGGAGTTACACCTGTAACTATGCTCGTCCAAGCAGGAGCAGAAGATGGCGGCAGCGTGGAAGCAAGTTCACCATAACACAGATAAAATTTCTGAAGTGTGGGCAAATCATCAATCCATTTTTCAATAAACTTTGGCCCAGCGCCATCTATGCCTATTACAATGCTCCTCATTCTATTTTGTATACTTTATCTCCTTCTCTTACCCTGTCAATCACTTTTACGCCTATTTCATCCCCAGGCTTTGCCTCTTCTATTTTCTGCTTGTTTATTTCCATTGATTCAACAATTTGCTCAAAATCTGTTGTTGCCCCTCTAATACGAATTTTGTCCCCAACTTTTAGATTACCATTTGTAATTTTTATTGCTGCTACTCCTATCTTCGAAAAATAATGTTCGACATATCCTACTTCCTCCATGATAGTAATATCAAAAGCATTATTTATGAATTTGGAAATGCTTATCACAATTAATGGCATTATGTTTATTTTTCTCAGCACAAAAGATGCAATTTATATAGGATTTGTTCTTTAACAATAATGAAGAAATTCATTACAATCCTTATCTTCTTTCTTTTCCCCTTTTTAATTCATGGCTGTATGGCTGAGGTTATTGTAGCTGGAATCGACGAAAATTATCCTCCTCATGAATTTGTTGAGGATGAGGAAGTGAAGGGATTTAACGTTGATATAATGAAAGCAATTGCTCTAGAAATGGACAGAGAAATTATATTTAAACCAATGGTATGGCATGAAGCTATGAAAGCATTAAAAAATGGAAGTATTGACATACTTTGCATGGCATCTAATGAAGAAAGAAAACAATATTTTGATTTTAGTGAAACCATTCTTGACTTAAAACTGGCAATTTTTGTGAGGGAGGGAATAACAGGAATAACAAATATAGAAGACTTGGCGGGGCATAGCGTGGCTGTTCAGAAAGGAGATATAGCGGAGGAAATTTTACAGGAAAGAAAAATTGATGCATATATAGTTGAAACAGATAGCCAAGATGATGCTCTAAAACTTGTTGCAAATGAAGATGTAACTGCATTTCTTGGGAATTATTATACAGGGATATATCTTGTTCATGAGCATGATTATAAAAACATAAAGGTAATCGGAGAAATGATAAGTGTAGGACAACGTGTTATCGCGGTAAAAAAGGGAAATGATAAATTACTGGCGGATATAAATGCTGCTATAAATGCTATAAAAGCTTCTGGAGAATATGATGAGATATATGAAAAGTGGTATGGGATGCCTGTTTATGTTGAAAAAGGGTTACCTCGATGGACAGTATATTCCATTTTTGGCTTGTTTGGCTTATTAGGAATTGCCTTCGTTCTACTGAGTTTGTGGAATAGAACCCTGGCAAGGAAAGTTGCTGAAAGGACTGCCGAATTACGAGAATATAAAGATAATCTTGAAGAAAAGGTGAGAGATAGAACAACAGAGGTAAAAGCACTGACTTATGCTCTTGCTCACGATTTAAAAGCTCCATTGAGGAGTATACAATCTTTTGCCTTTATTCTTTCAAATGAATATATTGATATTCTGGATGAGGAGGGAAAGGATGCCCTGAAAAGAATAACTTCAGCAACACAGAGAATGGAAATGTTGATAAATGACTTGCTGGAATATGGAAGAATTGAAAGGAAAAATGTGGAAAAGACAGATATTGACATGAATGAATTGCTTGAAGAAATTGTAAAGGAAATGGAAGAATTAATAAAGAAAAGAAACGCCGAAATAGAAATTTCNGAGTTACCCTGTATAAAATCAGATTATGAAATTTTGAAAAGGATAATGACGAACTTGATTCACAACGCCATTAAATTTGTGGAGAAGGAGAAAAAACCACTGGTTAGAGTATACGGCAAGGNAAACGACACGGTCAAAATATTTGTGGAGGACAATGGCATAGGGATTCCAGAAGAGTATCAGCAAAAAATTTTTGGTTT
Source organism: Thermoplasmatales archaeon JdFR-43 (assembly GCA_002011355.1). Taxonomy (GTDB): domain Archaea; phylum Thermoplasmatota; class E2; order UBA202; family JdFR-43; genus JdFR-43. The sequence goes on from MTNE01000197.1 coordinate 6,265, forward strand.
ATTTGAAAGGTTGCACGGAAGAGAAGAATATGAAGGTACTGGCATTGGTTTAGCNATGGTTAAAAAGGGGATAGAAAAATTGGGAGGGAAAGTTGGCGTAGAATCTATGCCAAATAAAGGAAGTATTTTCTGGATAGAGCTACCAAGAATATGAACGAATTTCGCGATTAAAATCAAATAAATTTTTAAAAAAAATTTAAATAGAACCTCTATTATATTTTACAATTATGATGTTCCTTATTATTGATGATGAACCTGATGATAGAAAACTTGCTATAAGGTATTTAAAAAAGGAATTTCCTGATGCAGAATTTATTGAAATTTTTACCCAAAAACAATTTTATGATGTGCTTGAAGAAAAAAATTTTGATTTTGTCATTACCGATTATCAGTTACACTGGGCAAATGGCATAAAAATTCTGAAGGAAGTAAAGAAAAGGAACCCTTTTCTGCCAGTTATAATGCTTACTGGTACAGGAACAGAAGAAATTGCGGTGGAAGCATTGAAGGCTGGCCTAGACGACTATGTTGTAAAGACGCCGGAACATTTTATGAAATTGCCAGCAGCAGTGAAAGTCGCAATAGAAAAGGCGAAAATAAATCAACAGGAAAAAATGCTCGCCTCGATTGTGGAAAATGCAAAGGAGGCAGTTATAAGTTTAGATGAAAAAGGAAACATAATATATGCAAACAAAGCAATAGAGGAAATTTTTGGATGGAAGAGAGATGAAATCATAGGCAAGCCTGCATCGATTTTTGCCATCAATAAAGAAGAGCAGGAAAAACAACTTGAAGAGGCAATAAAAAAAGGAGGAGCAAAATTCGAGACAGTAAGAAAGGATAGACACGGGAAGGAAATTCCTGTTTTACTCACTATCGTCCCATTTAGGGATGAAAAAGGCAATCTTCTTTTTTCATCGGAAATAATGAGAGATATTCGGGAAATAAAGGAATATGAAAAAAGGGTGGAACATCTAAATGAGGTTTTAAAAGCCATAAGAAATGTAAACCAACTTATTACAAAAGAAAAAGGAGCGGATAAATTATTGCAGAGAGCCTGCGAAACTCTATTCAAGATAAGAGGATATGAACTCACATGTATTTCACATGAAGAAAATATATACACCGCAGGAAACAAAAAAGATTGTGAAGAATTGCTGAAATTTATTAAAGAGAGAGAAATAGAGGACGAAATAGAGAAAGAAAGTAGGGAAACCCTGTATAAATTTAAAAATAAATATCTGCTTGCTCTGCCCCTAGCAAAGAATGGGGTTCAAGGAATTCTATATGTGTTGCGTTCAAAAAAATTTGATAATGAAGAAATCCGTCTTTTAAAGGAGGTCAGCCAAGATATTGCATTCGCAATTCACTCAACCAAACTGGAAAAAGAATTGAGAGAAGAAAGAGAAATGATTCATGCAATTTTATCGGCCTCTCCTGTTGGGATTGGTTTTTCGATTAACCGCACTATTGGATGGGCTAACGAAGCGATGTACAAAATGCTCGGTTATACACCGGAAGAAACTCTTGGGAAAAGCACGAGAATATTATATGAAAGTGATGAGGAATATGAAAGGGTGGGTAAGGAGATTGAGAAGGCATTTAAGGAGGGAAAGATAGCAGAAATAGAAACAAGATGGAAAAGAAAGGATGGAAGTGTTTTTGATTGTTATCTGCGCATATGCCCAATAAATCCGAAAAAACCTGAAGAAGGAGTCGTTGTTATAGCCATGGACATAACAGAAAGAAAAAGACTTGAAAAAGAATTAAAAGAGAGTGAGGAAAGATTCAGGCAATTCTTTGAAAATGCGCCTGAATATTGTTATATGATTTCAACAGATGGCAAGATACTAGATATAAACAAAAGCGCATTAAAAGCACTTGGCTATAAAAAGGAAGAACTTATTGGAAATTCTTTATTCGTAATTTATTCGCCCTCTTCACGGGAGAAAGCCAAAAAATTATTCATGAAATGGAAAAAAACCGGAAGATTGAGGAACGAGGAACTAAAAATAATAACTAAAAATGGAGAAGAGAGAATAGTTTTATTGAGTGCAGATGCAGTTAGAGACGAAAAAGGAAACATTATTCATTCAATCTCTATCCAGAGAGATATTACAGAGCTGAAGAAAATGGAAAATGCCTTGAAAGAAAGTGAAGAAAAATACCGT